>DATHVC010000030.1:0-8436 GCA_035461565.1 Actinomycetota bacterium | reverse complement strand
CTCCCTCCCGCTCGGTCAGGCCGCTCGAGAGTTGGAAGCGGTTCGGCCCCGGCGGGCGCGCGCCGATCTGCGGTTCCTCGCGGACGCGAACGACCGACCCGTCGTGGCGACGGCCGACGTGACGTTCAAGGGGATCGGGTTGGCGGGCGACGACCGCCGTCCCATCCGGCACGACGGGCGATACACCCTGCGGCGGGTGAACGGCCGCTGGCGGATCGTTGCGTACGAAGTTCGCGCCCGCACGGTCGGCAAGCCGACCGCCGGAGGGTTCGTGCCCGGGCTGCCCGAACGCCATGCGCGCTTCGTCCTGGCCATCGGCAGCGACGCCCGCCCCGGCCAGAGCCTCGCCGGAACGCGCGCCGACGCCATTCAGATCGTCGGCGTGGACCCCCGCACCGGGCGGGCCTCCATCCTCGGCATCCCACGCGACTCGTGGGTCTCATTCCCGGGGGGCGGCTCGAACAAGATCAACGCCGCGCTCGCCCGCGGCGGGCCCGAATTCCTGGTCGCGACGGTCGAGCGGCTGACCGGGATCACGTTCGACGCCTACGTGCTCACGGGGTTCGCCGGATTCCGGGCGCTCGTGAAGGCGATCGGCGGCGTCGAGATCCGGATCCCGTTCCCGATCCACGATCAGAACGCCGACGCCCGGATCAGCGCCGGTCAGACGCGGCTGAACGCCAGGCAGGCCCTCGCGTTCACGCGCGTGCGCAAGGTCCTTCGCGACGGCGACTTCGGACGGTCGCGCAACCAGGGCCGGTTCATCGTGGCCGTCCTGGGGGCGCTTCGCCGGCAGGTCGCCGCCCGCGGGAGCGCCGCCCTCATCCCCTGGGCCATCGCGGGCGCGCGGCATCTCCAGACGAACCTCAGCGTCTCGGACATCTTCGAGCTCCTGCTGTCGGCGTCCGCCTTCGAGCCCGGCCGCGTTCGCACCGACGTGGCGTCCGGCAGGGTCGGCAACGTCGGAGGCCTCAGCGTGGTGTTCCTGGACGGAGCCGCGCACGCGCAGTTCCGCGACCTGGCGCGTGACGGGCTGCTCGGCGGCTGAGGCGACGGCCGGCACGACCTTGTGGGCTGCCCTCGGTCGGGAACGGCGAGGGGCCCCACGGACCCGCCGACCGGTAGGCTCGCTCGAGAGGCCGATGCCCCGCATCCTCGCCATCGCCGATGAACCCACACCCGGGCTGCCGGACCTGCTCGACGCCCGGCCGGACGTCATCGTGTCCTGCGGCGACCTCCCCTGGGACGACCTCGAGCGCATGGTCGACCTGGTGAACGTGCCATTGCTGTTCGTCCCCGGCAACCACGATCCCGAGCTCAGGACCCCGGCGGTTCCGTTGTGGCCGTCGTCGATCGCCATCCGAGACCTGGACGACCCGCCGGGGCCCCGAGGGTGCACGAACGTGGACGGCCGGATCGAAGACGCCGCGGGGCTCCGGATCGCCGGGCTCGGCGGATCGATCCGCTACCGCTCCGGGCCCCACCAGTACACCCAGCAGCAGATGGCCAGGCGTGCCCGCAAGCTCGCCCGCGCCGCACGGCGGAAACGACGCCGCGACGGAAAGGGGGTGGACGTCGTGATCGCGCATTCGCCGCCGAAAGGCCTCGGCGACGAAGACGACCGGGCCCACGAGGGGTTCGAGGCGCTCCACACGCTCGTGGAACGGCTGCGACCCGCGCTGCTGCTCCACGGACACATCCACCCGTACGGGGTCCCGAAACCGGATCGCCACCTCGGCGACACGCGAGTGGTGAATGTCGTGCCGTTCAAGGTGATAGACCTGCGGCCGTGAACGGCGCCACAGGATCGACCGAGAGAGGGCTCCGGACGTGAGCGGGATTCCGCCGTTCCGCCCATCGAGTTGGAAGAAGGCTCGCCGGCGCGAGGCGTATCGGCGACTGGCCGGGATCGCCGGGCGGAATCGGTCCCGCCCCCTGCTCTCGCTCGACGAGGTCTCGAAACGCCTCCGCGCGTTCGAGCAGTCCTACGTGGGCGTCCGGCCGATCCGCGTGGCCGACATCGTCGGTACGGTCAGTCGGGTGGACGACTTCGACCGGGACTTCCTCCCCAAACGGTCGAAGATCCAGGAGCGCTGGCAGAACGTCGAGAGCTCGTACCCCGAAGGCGACTTCCCGCCCATCGTCGTCTACGAGATCGACGGGCGGTACTTCGTCGTCGACGGCCACCATCGCGTCGCCATCGCTCGCCAGCGCGGCATCGAGATGATCGACGCGGAGATCACGCGCCTCAGCTCGGACGCGCCTCTTCCGCCGGACGCGGACATCGGCTCCATCATCATGGTCGAACAGCGCCGCCGCTTCATGTCGGAGTCGGGCCTGGAGCGCGCCCGTTCCGACGCGACCATCGAGTTCAGCCGGCCCCAGGGGTACATCGAGCTGCTCGAGCACATCAAGATCCACGGCTTCCATCTGATGATGGAGCGCCAGCGGCCATCCACCATGGAGGAGATCGCGGGCGACTGGTACGACGGCGTGTACCAGCCCACGGTCGAGGCGATCCACCGCGAGGGACTGACCACGCTGCTGCCGAGGGCCACCGACGCCGACCTGTTCCTGTGGGTCGGACAACGCCGGCGCGAGCTCTTCCCCGAACACACCGACGAGCTCGACATCGACGGCACGGTCCGGGCCGCTCTCGACAGCGCGCCGAAGACGCGGCGCGGAGTCCGCCGTCGGTGAACGATCCGAACGCAGCGGGACCGCTCGCCCTGGTTGGGGGCGACGAGCTGCGTCCCGGCAACGAACCGCAGGACCGGCTCCTGATCGAGGCCGCCGGCGGCGGGCCCGCCTTCGTGCTCGCTACGGCGGCGGCGAGGCAGCGACCGGAGCTCGCCGTGGCCAACGCGCGGCGCTGGTTCGGCGCGCTCGGGCTCGACGTCGAGGAGCTCCCGGCGACCCGGCGCTCGCACGTCACGTCCGCCGAGGTCGCCGAACGCGCCCGCTCGGGCCGGTTCTTCTACCTGGTCGGCGGCGATCCGGGCCTCGTCCCCCGGACGCTCGCCGGCACGCCGGTGTGGGAGGCCGTCGCGAACGCGTGGGCGGCCGGCGCGGCCCTGGCCGGCTCCTCGGCCGGCGCCATGGCGCTCGCCGAGTGGACCCTGGTCCGAGAGCGGCGGCCCGGCGACCACCGCCGCCGCTACGTCCCGGCCCTCGGGCTCGTCGCCGGGGTAGCGGTGCTCCCCCACTTCGAGTCGTTCGGCCACCGGTGGGTGACCTCCGCGTCCGAACGAGACGACGTGGTGCTCCTCGGCCTGGACGAACGCACCGCGGCGGTCTGGCTCGACGGCGCGTGGACGGCGCTGGGCGCCGGGAGGGTCACCACGATCGCCGGCGGGAGCCCGCGGCTGGTGGAAGCGGGCTCCCGCATCCCCGGTTTGCCGCGGCCCGTCGTCCCGGCGCCTCCTTCTGCGTGACGTCCGGCCGAGCACCCGGCAGGATGGGCCGGTGACCGCCCGCGTGTGGAACTTCTCTGCCGGCCCGGCCACGTTGCCGGCGTCCGTCCTCGAGCAAGCGCGGGAGCGCCTGATCGAGCTGCCGGGGTCCGGCGCGTCCGTCGTCGAGGTGAGCCACCGCTCGGCGGCGTTCGACGGCGTGATCGAAGAGGCCGAACGCAACCTGCGCGCACTGCTGGACGTCCCGGCGAGCCACCACGTCCTGTTCCTGCCGGGCGGGGCCTCGCTCCAGTTCTCGATGGCGCCGATGAACCTGCTTCGCACCTCCCCCGAACCGGCCGCCTACGTCGTCACCGGCACGTGGGGGGCCAAGGCGCTCGCGGAGGCGCGCAAAGAAGGCCCCGCCGAGGTGGTCTGGGATGGCCGCGAGGGCGGCTACCGGGAGACCCCGGATCTCGGCGCGGTCGACGCTCCGCCCGGTGCTCCGTATCTCCACGTCGCCTCGAACGAGACGATCCAGGGCGTGCAGTTCGCCGAGGGGTTCGAGCCCGAGTCCGGACCGCCGCTGGTGTGCGACGCGTCGAGCGACTTCCTGTCGCGGCCCCTACCGATCGAGCGATACGGCCTGCTGTACGCGGGCGCGCAGAAGAACGCCGGTCCCGCCGGGGTAACCGTCGTCCTGCTGCGCGAGGACCTCCTGGAGCGGATCCCCGAGGGCCTCCCCTCGATGCTCGACTACCGGGTGCACCTGGAGAACCGCTCCCGGTACAACACGCCGCCGGTGTTCGCGATCGATCTCCTGATGCTGGTCACGCGATGGCTCCGGGACGACGTCGGCGGGCTCGACAAGATGGCCGAACGCAACCGAGAGAAGGCTGCGCTCCTGTACGACGCGATCGACACGAGTGGAGGGTTCTACCGCGCGCACGCATCGCCGCCCGCCCGGTCGCTGATGAACATCACCTTCCGGCTGCCGGCGCCCGAGCTCGAGTCTCGGTTCGCGGCCGAGGCCCGCGAGGAGGGTCTGGTCGATCTCACGGGGCACCGCAGCGTGGGCGGGATCCGGGCCTCGATCTACAACGCCATGCCGCTGGAGGGGGTCCGAGCCCTCCGCGAGTTCATGGACGCCTTCGCATCGCGCAACGGCTGAGCGGGGCGCTCAGATGCGGATCACGGGGCAGGTCAGCGTCCGCGTCACCCCGGGGACGGCCTGGATTCCGTCGATGACGACCCCCAGCCCCTCCACGAGGAGGCCCCCGACTCGGGCCCGGCGGTGCCTCAGGACCCGGGCACCAACACCGCCGTCCCCCCGACGCCGGATCGGGCGGACTCCAGCGCCTCCTGCGCCCGCTCCAGGGGGAACGTCGTGGTGGTGGTGGACAGGCCGAGCTCGGCGGCGATCGGCAGGAACTCGAGGCCGTCGCGACGGGTCAGGTTCGCCACGGACTGGAGCCGGCGCTCCCCCCACAACAGCTCGTAGGGGAAGGAGGGGATGTCCGACATGTGGATCTCGGCGCAGACGACGCGTCCGCCCGGCGTCACGGCAGCGAGCGCCCGCGGCACGAGCTCGCCGACGGCCGCGAACAGGATGGCCGCGTCGAGCGGCTCGGGCGGCGGTTGGGTGGAGGCGCCGGCCCACACACATCCGAGCTCCAACGCCTCGGCCTGGGTCGCGGTGTCGCCGGGCCGCGTGAAGGCGAACACACGGCTCCCTCGCGCCCGGGCGACCGGGGCGACGAGACGAGCGGCGTTGCCGAACCCGTACAACCCCAGAGAGCTCGCCTCGCCGGCCATCCGGAGGGCCCGGTAGCCGATCGACCCGGCGCACAGCAACGGAGCGGCGTCCACGTCGTCGAACCGCTCGGGTATGGGCAGGCACGAGCGGGCGTCGGCCACGGCGAGCTCGGCGTACCCGCCGTCGAGGTGGTATCCGGTGAACCGGGCCCGGGGGCACAGGTTCTCCCGCCCCGTCGTGCAGTACCGGCACGTCCCGTCGGTCCAGCCGAGCCACGGAACGCCCACCCGGTCGCCCTCGGCCACGGAGGACACCCCGGGGCCGACGGCGTCCACGACTCCGACGATCTGGTGGCCGAGGATCAGGGGGAACACCCCCTCGGCGAGCTCGCCGTCGACGATGTGGAGATCGGTCCGGCAGATCCCGCAGGCGCGCACCCGGACCCGCACCTGGCCGGGGCCGGGTTCGGGATCGGCCGGTTCGGCCGCGCGGAGCGGTCGGCCGGGCCCATCGAGCACCATGGCGCGCACGAACGCAGTATGCGCGTCCGCTATCCCGCTCCGGCCAGGCGCACCACGATCCGCCGTGCCTCCTCGTCCAGCCGCGGGAGCGCGCCGACCGCGGCGTTGGACCGAGCATGGCCGGGCGAGGAGGTCGCCGGGATCGCCACGTGCACCCTCGAGTCGGACAACGTCCACGCCAGCAAGGCCTGCGTCCAGCTCTCCACGCCGAGCTCCCGGAGCGGTCCGAGGTCGGACGGCGCCCGCCGCAGGAGCGCCCCTTCGGCGAAGGGGCGCATCGCGATCACCCCCAGGCCCAGGTCCTCGGCCAGCGGAAGCACCACTCGTTCGGCCGCGCGTTCGTGCGGGTTGTACGGAACCTGGACGCACCGCACGTGTCCGCTCCGCATGACCTCCACGAGATCGGGGAACCGACGCTCCTCCCATTGAGTGGCGCCGAGCAGACCGATACGGCCCTCCTCGACCTCGGCCTCGAGCCATGCGACGTGCTCTCGCCACGCCACGAGGTTGTGGACCTGCTCGATCTCGATCCGACCGCCGAAGGCGTCGAGCTGTCGGGCGAGCTGCGCCCGCCCCTCCCGAACCGACCGCGTCCAGATCTTCGTCGCCACGATCGCGGCGTCGCGGAGCCCCGTGCTCTCCAGGGCCCGCCCGAGCACGGCCTCGGACCGCCCGTACATCGGGGAGGTGTCGACCAGCCGCGTGCCGGCGGTGAATGCCGCCTCGACCACCTCCCGCGGCCCGTCCTCGCGCGACGGCGCGACGTCGAACACACTCCACGTGCCGAGCCCGATCACGGGGACCTCGAGCCCGGTTCGACCGAACGGGCGGCGTTCCACCGGGTCGGCCGGACCGGACGCCGAGGCGTTCACCCGGTCACTCGTCGGAGGTGCCGTGCTCGCGCAGGTACCGCTCGAGCTCGGCGGCCAGCTCCTCGCCGGACAGGACCTCGGAGGCGTCGGCGCCCCCCATCAGCCCCTGCTCGGCCGCCTCCTCGAGCCGCCGCACGTAGTCGCCGAGGTTCCCGTCGGCCTGGATGGCCTCGTCCACCTCCCGCTCCCAGGCCCGGGACGTGAGCTCCACCTCGCCGGCGTCGATGTCGAGCTCGAGCAGGTCCCGCAGGCGCTCCATCAGGGCCAGGGCCACCTTTGGGTTCGTCGTCTGCGGCAGGTAGTGGGGCGAGGCGGCCCAGAGCGAGACGGCGGCCAGGCCGGCACGGGTGGCGAGGTCGTTCAGGACCCCGACGATGCCGGTCGGGCCCTCGTACCGGGCCGGCATCATGCCCGGCCGGGACGCCCACGCCGGGTCGGCCGACGCCGCGCTGACCGGTGCGGGCATCGTGTGCGGGACGTCGGCCAGGAACGCTCCCAGCGTGACGAGCACGGAAGCGCCGACGTCCGAGCACACCCGGAGGATCTGCTCGCAGTAGGTTCGCCACCGAACGTTCGGTTCGACGCCGACGAACACCACGACGTCCCGCTCGCCGACGCGCGCCCACCAGAAGTCATTCGCCGGCCAGTCGATGCGGCGGGTCTGGCCCTCCACCAGCCGGACGGTTGGCCGGTGAACCTGGAAGTCGTAGAACTCCTCGGGATCGATCGAGGCGAACCGCCGGGCGCCCCATTGGTCACGCAGATCGCGGGCGGCGATCGTGGCCCCCTCCCCGCCGTCGTTCCATCCCGCGAACGCGCAGATCACCATGGGCTGCTTCAGCTCGGGACGCGCGCGGTATTCGACGAAGCTCACCGACACAGTGTCCGGCGGCCCACCCCGGTTGTCATCCGGCCGGCGTCTCGCCCGAGGAGGGTTCCTCCGCGGCCTCGAGCCACTCCCACCGCCGCATGATCGGGCACGTGAGCGTCCTGGTGATGCCCCCCAGCTCCGACATGGGGCGAAGGACGCGTTTGCCGAGCTCGTCGATGCTGTCGGCTTCGGCCCGGACAACGATGTCGTGGGGCCCCGTCACCACGCTCACGGCCATGACGCCGGGGAGATCGGCCAGGCGCTTGGCCACTCTGGCATCGGCCCCGGCCTGCACCTGGATCAGGATGAACGCCTCCATGGCGAACACCGTACTCCCGCGGTCAAGGGCGCGAGATCATCGGGACGGCGGCCCTCCCGAGTCCGCCCGTCCGCGGAGCGTGCCCGCCACGCAACCCTGGTCGGACCGATTCGTTCGACCTCATGTGCTTGTGGGGCGCCGCGGAGGAGCGGACGATACCGACGCCTCGAGCTCCGATCGAGAGCTCGTGAGCGGATCGGATCACCTCGTGAACCGTCGCACATCTCCGGCCATCCCTCCGCCCCCACCCGCGTCCGGGCGCCCGTGGCTTCCACCACCGCCGCCTGAGGTGCCTCGACGGCGCGTCCGGGCGGCCCTCGTCGCCGTGGCGCTCGTCCTGCCGATCATGGCCGTGCCCTCCGCGCTCGCGGACCCCTCCTCGGCGCAGCTCGCCGCGTCGGCCGCCGTGACGACGTTCGGGAGCCCCGTGACGCTCTCGGTCACCGCCACGGGGTCGGCCGCCTGCGTGGGAGCGAGGTCGATCGAGCTGCAGTGGCGAGCCGCCGAAGCGTCCGCATTCGACGCGGTTGCGCTGGCCGCCACCGATGCCTCCGGATCCGCATCGGTCACCCACACCCCCGATCGCAACGGCCGGTTCCGCGCCGTGCTCCCGGAGGCCGGTGCCTGCGCGGGAGCCGTCTCCAACGAGGTCGACGTGCGGGTCCGAGCGATGATCGAGATCTCCCCCACGACCGCCACGGCCCC
>DATHVC010000029.1:0-2243 GCA_035461565.1 Actinomycetota bacterium | reverse complement strand
TCACCCACTGGGGGACGGCGCAGGGCAATCCGGCCGAGCTCGCCCGGCGAGCGGAGGATCTCCGCTCCCGCGGATATCAGGTGGTCGTCACCGCCGGCGGCCACGGCTCGCTCGAACGGGCCAAGGAGGTCCTGGGTGCCGCCGCGTCCAGGTGGGTCGAGGCGCCGCTCGCCGCGGGGTTCGTGTTCGCCGCCGGCCGGCTGGCGGTCGCATCGGAGGAGGACCTGTTCGGCGTCCGCCGCCACACGCGAACGGCGCCTCGGTTCACCACCCGCCGCCGCGACACCGTCGCCGAGGAGCTCCAGCCGGGCGACTACGCGGTGCACCGGATCCACGGAGTGGGCCGGTACGCGGGGATCCACCGCCGCGCCGTCGGGGACGCCGAACGCGACTACATGGTCCTCGAATACGCGCAGGGCGACCGGCTCAGCGTGCCCACCGACGCCGTCGGCATGGTGGCGCGATACGTCGGCGGCGAGGTGCCGAGGCTCTCGCGGCTCGGTTCCGGCGACTGGGCGCGCACGACTCGGCGCGTCAAACGCGCGGTCCGAGACATGGCCGGCGAGCTCGTCCGGCTGTATTCGGTCCGGATGTCGGTCGAAGGCCACTCGTTCGGGGGGGACACGCCGTGGCAGCTCGAGCTCGAAGACGCCTTCCCGCACGCCGAGACCGGCGACCAGCTCACCGCGATCGAGGAGGTCAAAGCGGACATGGAGCGGCCCCGCCCGATGGACCGCCTCATCTGCGGCGACGTCGGGTTCGGTAAGACCGAGATCGCGGTCCGGGCGGCGTTCAAGGCGGTGATGGACGGCAAGCAGGTGGCGGTGCTCGTCCCGACCACGCTCCTGGCCGAGCAGCACTTCATCACGTTCTCCGAGCGGTTCGCGCCGTTCCCGGTGAGGGTGGCGATGCTCTCCCGCTTCGTCGCTCGCGCCGAGCAAGACCGGATCGTCGAGGACCTGGCCCGGGGAGCCGTCGACGTGGTGATCGGGACGCACCGGCTCCTCTCGCGCGACGTGCGCTTCAAGGACCTCGGGCTCGTGGTGGTGGACGAGGAGCAGCGATTCGGCGTCGCGCACAAGGAGCGCCTCAAGAAGCTGCGGGCGCAGGTGGACGTGTTGACCATGACCGCCACCCCCATCCCGCGAACGCTGGAGATGGCGCTCACCGGGATCCGGGACCTCTCGACCGTGGACACGCCGCCGGAGGATCGCCAGCCCGTCGCCACCTACGTCGGGGAATACGACGAGGGCCTGGCCGTCGGCGCGGTGCGGCGCGAGCTCCTGCGCGAGGGACAGGTGTTCTGGGTCCACAACCGCGTGGCCACCATCGAGCGCCAGGCGGCGTGGCTCCAGGAGCAGGTGCCGGAGGCCCGGATCGTGGTGGCGCACGGCCAGATGGACGAGGACCTGCTCGAGCAACGGATGTTGCGGTTCTGGGACCGCGACGCGGACGTGCTGGTCTGTACGATCATCATCGAGTCCGGGCTGGACGTGCCGAACGCGAACACGCTCGTGGTGGACTCGGCGCACACCCTCGGGCTGGCGCAGATGTATCAGCTCCGCGGGCGCGTGGGCCGCTCGACGGAGCGCGCCTTCGCCTACTTCTTCTTCCCGCCCACGCGGGAGCTCACGGAGGAGGCCCACGAGCGCCTCACCACGATCAGCCGCCACCAGTCGCTGGGGAGCGGGTTCCAGATCGCGCTGCGAGATCTGGAGATCCGGGGCGCCGGGAACGTGCTCGGAGCCGAACAACACGGCCACATCGCCGCGGTCGGGTTCGACACGTACGCCCGCCTGCTCCAGGAGTCGGTGGCCGAGGTCCAGGGTCAGCCGCTGCCGGAGGAGAAGGAGATCCGGATCGACCTGCCGGTGAAGGCCTTCGTGCCCCCGGGGTGGGTCGAGCAGGAGGCGTTGCGCCTGGACCTGTACCGGCGGATCGGCTCGGCCGGCGACCACCGGCGGCTGGCGGACGTCCGCGAGGAGACGATCGACCGCTACGGCAGGTTGCCCGACGAGGTCGAGACGTTGTTCGGCGTGGCGTCGCTGCGCGTCACGTGTCAGGCACTCGGCGTGGAGGAGGTCACGATCTACCGGCAGGAGGTGCGGGTCCGGCCGGGAGCGCTGTCACCCTCGTTGGAAGCGGACCTGTCCACGCGCATCCCCGGCGCCACGTACCACGCCGCCACCACGACGTTGAATCTGCGCCCGGAGCGTGTGGCCGGGGCCGAGCTGCCGCGGTGG
>DATHVC010000028.1:0-8797 GCA_035461565.1 Actinomycetota bacterium | reverse complement strand
AATCGAACCGACGGACCGGACCGGAGGTAGCCGGAGGTAGCCGGAGGTCATGCCACTCTCACCGGACGAACAGCGGATCCTCGACGAGATCGAGCAGCGCCTGTCCGAGGAAGACCCTCGGCTGGCCGAACAGGTGAGCCGTACCTCGCTCTACACGCACCTGGCGCGCCGTATCCGGTGGTCGTTGATCGCCTTCCTCGTCGGGTTCGGGATGTTGATGGCGTTCTTCGCGTCGTTGACCGTCGCCATCGTGGGGTTCGCGGTGATGCTCGCGTCGTCGTTGTACCTGTACCGCTGCCTGAAACAACTCGGCCGCGATCAGGTGCGCGCGATGCAGACCGAATACGGCCGGTTCACGATCGCCGGGCTCCTCGCGCGGATCGCCGGCCGACTGCGCGACCGCCCGCCGCAAGAGCCGCAGTCCCCGGAGTCCTGAGCCCGGGCTCCTCGCCCGATCCACACGCCGTCGACCGAACGGGAGGTTCGTTCGCCCACTCTCGCTGCGCGCTTGCCATCGGGAACCCGGACGCAGTACAACTGGTCCACCTTCCCCGGGGGCGTGACCGTCAACTGCACGTCGAGCCTTCCCTCGGCGCCGATGACGGCCCGCAGCGAGTTGGTCGTGGGAGTGACGAGTCGGGTCTCGGAGGGCGCACGTTTCCGATGGAGGGATTCACCGCGCATCAAGCCACGAAGTTCACCGGGTGCACGCCGCGTCAGCTTCGGTATTGGGATCAGATCGGGTTGGTCAAGCCGTCGGTGCAGGGGACCGGGGGACGACCCGGGGTTCCCCGTTTGTACGCCTTCCGCGATCTCGTCGCGCTGAAGGTCGTGCGGTCGCTGCTGGACAGCGGCATGTCCCTGCAGCGGGTCCGCCGGGCCTGGGACTACCTGAACCGCCGGGCCCAGCTGGACCGGCACCTGTCGGAGGTCAAGCTCATCACCGACGGCAAGAGCATCTTCAAGATCGCCCGCCGAAACGGCGAGATCATCGACGCCCTCCGGGAGGGGCAGCTGGCGTTCTTCGTGGCGATCGACGAGATCGCCACGGGCGTCGAGGCCAAGGTCGGCCAGTACCGGGACGATCGCGACCGCTTCGTGCGAGCGCTTCGGCAAGCGGCGGCGCACGTGCAGACCGGGACCTGAGGCGGTCGCCGCCGCCTATCGCCGCAGCCGGTAGACGCCGGCCAGCGTCCTGGTCCATCCGGCTTCCCTGCGGAGATCGGCGATGACCGTCCGGGCGTCGCGTACCGCCGCCGCCGCCTCGGCGCCGGAAGGCGCGGACTCCGCATAGGCGGCCCGCGCCGCCGCCGCCGCCAGCCGGTCGAGGTGCCCGTCGGAGAACGTGGCCGCCGCGGACAATCGATCCCGGTGCTCGACGATGGTTTCGCCCGGCCGGCGACCCAGACCGAGGTCGGCTGCCCGCCCGTCCAACACTCGATAGGCGGCGAGGACGCGCGCGCGAGGATCGCGGGACCGCCGCAGGATCCGTCGCCGCGCGATGACCTTTGCGACCGGGATCACCGGCACGAGGAGTCCGGCGATCGCGAGGAGCCCGAGCGCGATCCAGCGGTAGGGGATGGAATACCCATCGTCCCGCTCGAGGCTCGGCCCGACGGCGCCGGTCGTGCCACCCAGGAACCCGGGGGGGAGCCCGTCCAGGCCTCGGCCGATCCCGGGTCGGCCCTGCCCCTCGAACTCCCGGCACAACCTCGGGTCGATCGCCGTCCCACCGACGGCGGCGCACGCCTCGGCGAGGGCGCTTCCGGGGCCGAGCTGGCCGCCGGCCACGCCCTCTTCACCCGGCGCCCCGCCGGCTGCCGCACCTTCGGAGGGGTTCAGATACGTCGAGGCGACGGGGTTCGAGAAACCCGGCCCCGGGGTCGGCTCGAACGGCAGCCACCCGACGCCCGGGAAGAAGACCTCAACCCACGCGTGGGCGTCCAGGTTCTGCACCACGTACCCGCCGCCGCCGTCCGGAGTCCCGCTCCGAAATCCCACGGCGACCCGGGACGGGTAGCCGAGCTCGCGGACCAGGACCGCCATGGCCGTGGCGAACTGCTGGCAGAAGCCCCGCTTGGTGCCGGTGAGGAACTCGAGCAGCGCGGTGGAGTCCGCGGTGGGTTCCACTTCCAGGTCGTATTCGAACCCGTCGCGAAGCAGGTGATTCTGGATAGCGAGGATCTGCCGGAACGGCGTTGGCTCACCCCGGGTCCATCGGCGGGCGATCTCCCCGACACGCTCGTCCACGCTCCCCGGCAGGAACGTGTAGGCCCCGTAGCGCTCCGGCGAACCGAACTGGATCAGATCGAGCTCGGCGGCCGTGGGGGCCACCACGCGCGAGCGCGCCGAATAGGTATACCCCTCGGTGATGCGGGCGTCCGTCGCAACCGTGTTGAGATCGGGCTGGTAGCGCACCGATCCGTCGGCCAAGGCCACCTCTTCTGCCGGGTGGGCCACCGGAAGCCACGGTCCGTCGAGGTCTCGCAGGATTCGATACCGCTGCGCGAGGACCGGGGAATCCTCGGGCGCGGCCACGATCGCGGGAAACTCGGCCCGCGAGCCGAGCTCCACCCCCGCAAGGTTCGCCTCCGGGTCGGAGCTGCTCCACGTCAGGCCGTCGAACCGGTCCAGGGCGTAGAGCCGCCAGTAGGCGGGCCGGGTCGCCGTGACCGCGAACAAGTCAACCGGCTCTCGCTGTCGGAGCTGGGCGTGGATGGACACGAACGGGTCGAGGCGTATCCCCTGGTCACCCCCGGTCGAGAAGTCGACGAGGGCGGCAGAGCGAAATCCCGGCAGCAGCCCCGGGACGAGCAGCGCCACCAGGATCGCCGCCGTCCCGACCTGGCGCGCACCTCGGCCGGACACCGACCAGAGCGGCCGGGAGCGCAGGGTCGACCACACCGGCCCCCACTGCCGGACGCGGCGCAGCCCGTCGGTGAAGACCAACCCGAGCGCCGCGGCGAGGAACGCCACCGCGTACATCGGACGGGCTCCATCCTCCAGCACCATGTCGGCGAACCCCACCAGGGCGGCGGGCGGCAACACGGCCAGGAGTGGGCTGCCGGCTCGAACGGCCAGGGCGTGAGCCGAAAACGCCGAGGTCCAGACCGCGGTGACCGCCGCCAGCATCAACGGCGGGAAGGCAGGCGCCGGTGCGACCTGGACCCGGGTCTGCTGGCCCACGAACTCCAGGCACCGTCCGACCGCCCGGAGCGTCCGGAGCGTGGGGAGCCCGTACCAGGCAGTCTGCGGGAGCACCACCCAGGTGATGGCGAAGGCCAGCCCGGCGGCGCTGGCCACCAGCGCGACGACCAACCCTCGGCGTTCGCACAGGCCGGCGATCCCCGCCGAGGCCAGCGCGGCCGCGATGAGCTCCCAGGTCGGGGCGCGGCCGACGAAGACGCGCCCGAAGGCGAACGCCATGGCCAGGGCCAGGGCCGCGACGGCCAGGGTCGTCAGGAGCCGCTGACGACCAGTGGACGAGTCCTGCTGGTGTGCCATATCTCTCGCAGACTTGCCGAGGGCGGGAGCACGACGACCTCCCACCCCGAGCGGGACAAGGAGTGCCGGGCCTGCGAGGCCCGATCCTCCAACTGCGTTCGGCGGTCCGGGGGAAGGGCATCGGGATCGGCCGGGTGGACGAACACCCCCACCTTTGGTCCGAACGTCGCCCCGGCGCGGATCAGCGAGGTGAGCTCACCCGGCGGCGGCGGCGCCCCGACCACCACCAAGGTGGTGTCGCTCGCGGCGGCCATGCGCAGGCGACCGAGGCCGGGTGCCTGGGCCCGCGTCGGGTGGTGCTCGATCCCGGCCAGGACGTCGAGCAGCTGGTCCTCGGACACCCGCTGCGGCGGGAGCTGGGACGTGGCGAGCTTGACCGAGAACCCGTACCGCATCAGCAGGATGCCGAGCGAGGCGGCGCAGGACACGGCCTTCTCGAACGTGGGGGTGTGGGTCCGGCCGACCGCGGCGTCCCGGTTGTCCAGGTACAGCACCGCGGACGATCGCCTCGTGGACTCGTCCTGGCGGATCATGAGCTCGCGTTTGCGCGCCACGCTGGGCCAGTGGATCCGGCGGAGGTCGTCGCCTTCCACGTAGGCGCGCATGGTGTAGAACTCGTCGCCCGTCCGGAAGAGGTGCCGGGCCAGCGCGAGGCCGCTCGCCAGGCCGAACGGCGAGTCGGGGCCGCCCGTGAGCGACTCCACCTCCGGCGCCACCACCAGCTCCTCTCGGACGTTGAAGTCCACCCGGAGTCGGGTCAGCGCGAAGGGGTCGGAGTGTTCGATCGTCACCGGCCCGAGCGTGTAGCGGCCGCGCTGACGTGGCGTGAGCGCGTACCGGACCCGCTGGCGGCCCCGGCCGGGCAGCGATGCGATCACCAGCCTGGCGGATCGTCCCAGGGCCGCCGGCAGCCGGTCCTCGACCAGCAGGAACGACGTCCGGGCCGGCGCGTGGTTCTCCACCTCGAGCTCGACCAGCACACGCTGGCCGGGCTGGACGCGAGTCTCGGACAGTCGTCGGCGCAGTCGCAGGTGCTGGCGCCCCCACCGAACGAGCATGGCGGCCCCGAACGGAAGGACCACCAGGCCCACGGCGATCATGTGCAAGGTCGTCGAGCCCAGGATCCGGCCCGTCAGCCACACCGCGAGGGCCGCGGCGATGACCAGGGCGCCACGCCCCGACGGCATCAGGCCGTCCCGGTCACGGGCACCGGCACCTCGGCCACCAGCTCCTCCAGCACGAACCCCGACGACCGCCCGCCCATCACGGCGTCGGCGGTCACGATCACGCGATGCGCGAGCACCGGGAGCGCGAGCGCCTTGATGTCGTCGGGGATGACGAAGTCTCGCTCCTCGGCCGCCGCCACGGCGCGCGCCGCCCGCAACAACATGATCGAGGCCCGGGGGCTCGCCCCCAGGTAGACGTCGGGATGCCGGCGGCTGGCCTCGATCAGATCGACGATGTAACGGCGGACGCCCGCCGCGACGTGCACCTCCCGGGCCTGCTCGACCATCTCCCGCACGGCGAGCGCGTCGGCGACCGGGCGGATGTCGTTCAACGTGGAATGCACGCCGTGGGTCGCCAGGATCTCGGCCTCGACCTCGGGGGAGGGGTACCCGATGGCCAGTCGGATCATGAAGCGGTCCAGCTGTGCCTCGGGCAGGGGATAGGTCCCCTCGTGTTCGATGGGGTTCTGCGTGGCGATCACCATGAAGGGCGAGCCGAGCTGGTAGGTCTCGGTGTCGATCGTCACCTGGCGCTCCTCCATGCACTCGAGGAGCGCGGACTGGGTCTTCGGGCTGGCGCGGTTGATCTCGTCGCCCAGGACGATGTTGGCGAAGATCGCGCCCGGACGGAACTCGAAGTCACCGCGTTCCTGGTTGAAGACGTTCACGCCGGTCACGTCCGTCGGGAGCAGATCGGGGGTGAACTGGATACGGCGGAACGAGCAGTCGATGGAGCGGGCGATGGCCTTCGCGAGCATCGTCTTGCCGACCCCGGGGACGTCTTCGATCAGGAGATGTCCCTCGGCGACCAGCGCGGCGAGCGCCAATCGGATCTCCTGTTGTTTGCCCTGAACGACTCGCTCGACGTTCTGCTCGATCTCGCGGAAACGTTCGGCGAAGCGTCGGCGGTCGGATTCGGACGGGCTTCGGACCTCCAAGGAGACCTCCGCTATCGGGGTGGGTTCATCTTAGCGGGGTGTACGGATGAGCCAGCCGGCCGGTTCCCCCCGCCGCCACCGTTCGACCGGCCCGCGGCGTCGGGGGGTTCCCGGCCGCGCCGAATCCGTCCGGGCATGAGCGCGGCGGTGGCGCGCCCGGTCGCTGGACGCCCCGCGCGGCCCCTTGTTCGCTACTCCAGGCGTCCCACCTCGGCACGGCCACCGCCGCGGCACGAATCACAACACCGGGATTCGGTCGCATCAAGCACCCGGACCCGATGAGCGCGCGACGACGCCCGTGCGGGCGGAGGTTCGCCAGGTGCCTGCGCTACACTCGCCGGAGCCCTATGGGACGAGCATTGGTGCTGAACGCGTCGCACCAGCCTCTCGCGGTCGTCACTGCGCGGAGGGCAGTCGTCCTCGTCCTGAAGGACAAGGCAGAGGTGCTGGTCTCCAACGGCCAGGTCTTCCGGTCCGAACGCGTATCGATGGACGCGCCGTCGGTGCTGCGGCTGCGGCAGTTCGTCCGGGTTCCGTACCGGGCTACGGCGCCGCTCACGAGGCGGGCGGTGTTCGCGCGCGACAATTGGTCCTGTCAATACTGCGGGGCGGCCGCGGAGAACCTCGACCATGTGATCCCGAAGTCCCGGGGCGGCACGCACACCTGGGACAACGTCGTGGCCGCCTGCCGCCGCTGCAACTCCCGCAAGGAGAACCGGCTGATCGAAGACGCCGGGCTGCGCCTGGCACGGCGGCCGGCGGCGCCCGCCGACGGCTTTCGCCTGTCGCTCGGCCGGCTGGAGCCCGAGTGGGAGCCGTACCTGCCCTGAGCTGAGCGGACCGACCGCAGCGACCGGCCCCGTCTTTACGTTCCCTGACCCAGCTCCGTGTGGGCTTTTTCCGTTCCGCGCCTTGACTGAGTGGAGTGCAGGTGGCATAAGGGTGGGGCGCAGTGGAGGAGACGGGGAGGACGCGTGGCCGAACTGCTCGGCACGCACAGCTATCAGCTCGACCCGAAGGGCCGCATCAGCCTGCCCAACCGGTTCCGTGAGGCGTTCGCCGACGGCGCCGTCTTGACACTCGGGCAGGACGGGTGCCTCTTCTGCTTCCCCAGGGCCGAGTGGGATGCCCGTGCCGCCGAGGTCCGCAGCCTCCCCCTCTCCGATGCTGAGGGCCGCGCCTACGCGCGTCTGTTCTTCGGCAAGGCCGAGGCCGTCGAGCTCGACTCGCAGGGGCGACTGCTGGTTCCGCAACGGCTGCGCTCCGAGGTGGGGATCCGCAAGGAGGCGGTGGTCCTGGGCGTGTACGACCGGATGGAGATCTGGGACCGGGAGACGCACGAGCGGTACGAATACGGCCACGGCGGGGCCTACCAGACGGGGGCGCTCGCGCCCGGGAGTCGGCCGTGAGGTGGGGTTCGTTGGCCCGCGAGGTCCGTCAAAGCCTGTCGCTGCTCGTGATCACCGCCGGGGTGCTGGCCGTCTATCTGGGTCTGGGGCTGCTTGCCGTCAGGGTCCTCGGATGAAGGGGGCGGGATGGAGGGGGCCGGGCACCGGCCGGTCATGGTGGGCGAGGTCGTGCGGCTGCTCTCGGGGCGTGGTGTCGTGCTCGATCTCACCCTCGGCGCCGGCGGGCACGCCGAGGCGCTCCTCGACGCGGGCATCGAGCTGGTGATCGGCGTCGACCGCGATCCCGCCGCCGTGGAGCTCGCCGCGGCGCGCCTGTCGCGGTTCGGCGACCGTTTCCGCGCCGTCGCGGCCCGGTTCTCGAACGTGCCCGTGGAGCACCGGGTCGATGGCGTTCTGTACGACCTCGGCGTGAGCTCCATGCAGCTCGACACCCCCGAGCGGGGGTTCTCGTTCCGGCGCTCCGGTCCGCTCGACATGCGGATGGGGCCCGAGGGGGAGTCCGCGAAGGATGTGGTGAACACGGCGACCGAGCAGGAGCTGGCCCGCATCCTGTTCGAGCTGGGCGAAGAGCGCCGCTCTCGACGGGTGGCCGCGGCGATCGTCCGGGCCCGCGAGCGCGCGCCGATCACCACCACCGACGAGCTGGCCCGCGTGGTCGCGGGCGCCGTGGGAGCGCGACGGGGCGGCCCCCACCCCGCGCGCCGAACGTTCCAGGCGCTCCGCATCGCGGTCAACCGGGAGCTCGAGGAGCTCGCCGCCTCCCTGCCTCGGGCGGTCGACCTCCTCGCTCCCGGTGGCCGCCTCGTGGCCATCTCCTACCACTCCCTCGAGGACCGGATCGTCAAGCGGTTCCTCGCCGCCCGCGACGACCTCGAGCCCCTCACCAAGAAACCGCTGACGCCGTCGAACGCGGAACGAGCGCGGAACCCGCGGGCACGAGCCGCCAAGCTCCGAGCGGCCGACAAGAGAGCAGCGGCATGAGCGTCCCGGCCCGTAAGTTGCCATCCACGCGGCCGGTGCGCCGGCCGAAGCCCGAGCCGAACCCCGAGCCGAACCCCGAGCCGAAGCCGGCGCGGCGGAAGAAGCACCACCTCGGCTTCGCCGTGTTCGCCTCGGCGGTCGTCGGCTCGCTCGTGCTCGCGATCGTCGTCCTGCACGTCCTGCTGGCCCAGCAGTCGTTCCGCATCGACGCGGCGGAACGCCGGATCGAGGAGCTGGGGGCCGAGCACCTCTCCCTGGTCACCGAGCAGGCCACGTTGTCCGCCCCGAGCCGGATCGCCCAGTGGGCCGAACGGCACGGCATGCGTCTCCCCGACGACATCCGGTTCCTCCGCGCGTCGAGCGGTCCGGGGGACCCGGCCGGGGCGGGCTCCTCGTCCTCCTCCTCGGGAGAGGGAGGCTGACGTGCCCAAACCGCCGATCGGGCGCCTCGTCGCCCTGTTGTGCGTCACGTCCCTCGCGTTCGGCGTGATCTTCGCGCGGCTCACCGTCCTCCAGGTCAGCCAGGCCGCCGATCTGCGCGACCTCGCCGCCGACCAACGGGTTCGCACGGTCGCGTTGCCGGCCCAACGAGGGCAGATCCTCGACCGCACCGGGGAACGGCTCGCCCTGTCGGTCCCGGCTCGGGATGTCTATGCGGACCCGCGCTACGTCGTCGACCCCGAAGCCGCGGCGGCGGCCCTCGCGTCGATCCTGGAGGTGCGCGAGCGGGATCTGGTCC
>DATHVC010000027.1:0-23237 GCA_035461565.1 Actinomycetota bacterium | reverse complement strand
AGGACCGCGGCCCCGTGAAGCGCCGGGTCGTAGGGTCTGCGGTCCTGCCAGCAGCGCCAGATGACGCGCACCCACGCCCTGGCCAGGATCCTCACGGCGTGTGGGTGATCACACCCACGGGCGATCGCTCGTCGGTAGACGTCCGCCGCCCACGGGGAGGCATGACGAGAGTTGTCGGCGAAAGTCGTGATCGCCTTTCGCATTCGCTTGTTGCAGGCCCACCGGAACGAGACGTCGCGGTGCTTGCCCGAGGCGTGGGTGACCGGACACAGGCCGCCCAGCATCGAAACGGCGTCGGGCTCGGGATAGGCTTCTCGGCAGTCGCCCCACTCGGCGAGCATCTGGGCGGCGTTGATCCGACCGGAGCGTGGCAGCGACGTGAAGACCTCGGCGTCCGGGTGCTCGCCGAGATGGGCGATGACCGCCCGGTTCAGGTCCTTGATCGAGCGGTTGAGCGAGCGCACCACCCGGACCATGGCCAACACCGCATCCGCCCTGGCCTCTGCCTCGACGCCGCCGACCCCCGCCGGGGCCGACCGGAGCCGCCGCAGCAGCTCGGCCGGGGATCTGCGGCCGCTGTAGCCGGCCTTCTTCAGGAAGCTTGCGAGCCGCACCTCGCCGAGGCGAGCCGCGGACTCGGGTGTGGGGTAGCGCTCCACGAACACCAGGCAGATCTCCGAGTCCACGTCGGCGAAGATCACCGCAGCTCCGGGCCAGTAGGCCTCGAGGCAGGAGCGGAGCTGGTTGGACAGGGCGACCCGCTGGTCCACCAGGTCGTCGCGGGTCCGTACCACCGAGCGCAGGGCCCGCGTCTGTTCGCTGAGCGGCTCCAAGCGCCGCAGGCGGTGTCCGTCGGTGCGAGTCACGTCGGCGATCACGTAGGCGTCACCAGGGTCGGACTTGGCTCCCCCCACGGCGTACCGACGCCTGAAGTCCTTCATGGCGAAGGTCGGGATCAACACGATCGGGTAGCCGGCCTCCAAGATCCGATCGACCAGGCGTCCCTCTGGTCGCTCGATGCCGACGAGGATTTCCCCGTGCCGAGCCCACCCGGCCAGGCGCCTGGCGAGCTCGTCGAAGCCCTCCTGGGAGTGCGCTACGGTGGCCCGACCGCAAATCGCACCGGCCGGATCCACGACGCAGACGTCGTGGGACTCCTTGGCCCAGTCGATGCCGACGAACATCAGACCTCCCTTCGATCGGGGGGCCTGCCCGGTGACGGAAGCGCTCGGCGGTTCATTACTGACTGGCACTCTGGGCGCGTCTTCCCATCGCCGCTTTGCGCTCCCGGAGGCCGGCGGGGCTGGCGGTATCAGTACGGCCCTCGAGGGGCGATGGCACGCGGCCTTTCCCCCGCCGGTCACCGAGGTGCTCGAAGCATGCACCCTCGAGGAGGCCGAACCTTGGAACCTCATGTGAGAAGGGTGGACCAGTAATGGCCGAACGGGTCTTCGTGCTGCCGGACCTGGGCGAAGGGCTCGACGAAGCCGTCGTCAACGAATGGCTCGTGGCCGAAGGCGACGTCGTCGAACTGAACCAACCCATCGCCGAGATCGAGACCACCAAGGCGGTCGTCGAGATGCCCTCACCGTTCGCGGGGCGGATCGTCCACCTCCACGCGGCGGCGGGCGCCCCCGTCGCCGTCGGCTCACCACTGGTCACGTTCGAGGTGACTGGCGCGTCCGATGACGCCGGCGACGGCCCCGTCGCCGCCACGCCGGCGGTTCGGGCGCTGGCCAAACGCCTCGGCGTCGACCTCACCGGGGTCCCGCCGACCGGCCCGGGAGGCCGGGTGACGGCGGACGACGTCGAGCGGGCGGTCCCCGCGCCGACCGGCGGTGCCGGCCGTGAGGTCGTGCCGGTGACCATCGTCCGCCGCGCCATCGCCGAGAACCTCGAGCGTGTCGCGGCCATCCCCCAGGTCACGACGTTCCGGCAGGTGGACTGCACCGCGCTCGAGGAGGTTCGCGGGGAGCTCGGCGTGTCTCCGCTCCCGGTGTTCGTCCGGGCCCTGGGGGAGGTGGCTGCGGCCCATCCGTGGATCAACTCCTCGTGGGCGGGGGCGGAGATCCTCCTGCACCGCGACGTGAACGTCGCGGTGGCGATGGACACCGAACGCGGCCTGGTGGTGCCGGTCGTTCGAGACGTACGGTCCTTGGGGATCGCCGCCATCACCTCGCGGATCGCAGGGCTCGCGGAGGCCGCACGGACGGGGGCGCTCTCGCCGGACGACACGGCCGGGGCCACCATCGCCGTGACGAACACCGGCAGCTACGGTTCGGAGTCCGGAACACCGCTCCTGAACCCCGGCCACGCGGTGACGATCGCCCTGGGCGTGATCCAGCCCCGCGCCCTGGTCGTGGGCGGCCGGGTCGAGGCTCGCCCGGCGTGCACGCTCTCGCTCACGTTCGACCATCGCGTGCTCGACGGCGCGACGGTGGGAAGGGCGCTCGGCACGCTGGTCGAGCTGCTCCAATCCCGGCAGCTGCTCCGCACGTTGCCGCGGTAACCTCGGCGCGATGAAACGGGACAACGCCGTCACGCCGCAGGATGTCGGCAAACGCGTGTCGTTCCAGTTCGAGCTCCCGAACGGCTTCCTGGGCGAGGTCGTGGGCGTGCTCGAATACTTCGACCAGCCGGCCGAGACCTTCATGGTGCGCCGCAAGGATGGCGAGCTGGCGCGAGTGCCGCTGCGCGGGGTGCGGTTCGGCAAGGTCGTGGAGGGCTGAAGCCAACGGCCACCGAGCTCGAATCGCTTCGGGACCTGGCGGTCCGCCTCGCCGAGCGGGCTCACGAGATCCATCGCGAGGGGCGCGAACGCGGCTTCACCGTGAGCGAGAAGTCCTCGGCCACCGACCTGGTCACCGAGGTGGACCGCGCCGCCGAACGCGCGATCGTCCACGGCATCCTGGCCGAACGTCCCGACGACGCCATCCTGGGCGAGGAGGGAACCGACCGGGAGGGAATCACCGGCATCCGCTGGGTCGTCGATCCGCTCGACGGCACCGCGAGCTACGTCCGCGGCCATCCGGGCTACTGCGTCTCGATCGGCGTCGAGCTCCACGGTGAGGCGGTGATCGGCGTCGTGGTCGACTCGCGCGGCGTGCGGACCGAAGGGGTGCGCGGCGTCGGGGCGCTCCGCGACGGCCGCCCCGCCCGGCCCTCCGAACGGACCGAGCTCGCGACGGCCGTGCTGGCCACCGGGTTCGGCTACCACCCGAGCGCGCGGGCCCGGCAGGCGCTCGTCGCCGCCACCGTGCTGCCGCGGATCGGTGACATCCGCCGGATGGGTTCGGCGGCGTGGGACCTGGTGGCGGCGGCCTCGGGAGAGGTCGACGCCTACTACGAGGTGGGCATCGCGCCGTGGGACCTGTGCGCCGGTCGCGCCATCGTGGAGGCGGCGGGGGGTGTGCTGAGGAAGATCCCGCAACCCGAAGGCGACGAGCTCGTGGTCGCGTCGCCTCGGCAGCTCCTCGAGCCGCTGCTCGAGCTCCTTGCGGAGGCGGGCCTGAGGACGAGCTGAGCGAGCGTCAGCTGGCCCGCTCGAGCCCGTGCAACACGTCGATCAGGTGGTCGACGTTGAAGGGTTTGGAGACGAAGGCATCGGCCCCGAGCTCGACGGCCTTCGCCCGGTCGCGCAGGCTGGATCGGGCCGACACCACGACCACGCGGGGGCGCTCGTCCTCCGGGAGCTCCTGGAGATGCTCCAGCACACTCCATCCGTCCATCGTGGGCATCATGATGTCGAGCAACATCAACGCCGGGTGCCGCTCCCGGACCTCCTCGAGCGCCGAGACCCCATCCCGGGCGGCGAACGTCCGGTACCCCTCGGCCTCCAGTGAGAACTGCAGCATCCACGCGACCTGGGGCTCGTCGTCCACGACGAGCACGCTGGTGGCCGTCTTCGCGTCCATCGTGCCCCAGTTATCGGTACCGGACGGCCTCCGCAACTCCGGCCGAAAGACGTGTTTCCAGCCGGCCTCGGGCGTCCCCCGGGCGGGGAGGCGTTCCGCGCCGGGACCACAGGGCCGCTGGTCCGTCCTGGGCAGCCCGCCGGATCAGGCGAATCGGAGGCCCGAACCGCGCTCGACGCCGCCGACGTCGTACGCGGAGATGCCGGCGTCCTCGGCGCGGCGCGTCACCTCTGCCGCGGCGCCGGCGGCCACCACGAGCACCATCCCCAGGCCGAGGTTCAAGGTGGAGCCCAGGTCGTCGAGCGCCACGCCGGCCGCCTCGGCGACGAGCCCGAAGATCGGCGGCACCGGCCACGCCGCTGGGTCGAGCACCGCCCCGAGGCCTTCGGGCATCGCGCGAGGAACGTTCTCGACGAGTCCCCCGCCGGTGACGTGCGCCGCGGCGTGAACGAGCCCTTCCGTGGTCAGCGCCCGCACGAACGGCGCGTAGATCGTGGTCGGCTCCAGCAGCTCCTCGGCGAGCGGCCGGCCCAGCCGGGGCAAGGTGTCGTCCGGGCCGTACCCGGCGTCGTCGAACAACACCTTGCGGACCAGCGAGTAGCCGTTGGCGTGCAGGCCGCTCGATGCCAGGCCGACCAGCCGGTCGCCGTCGGAGACCCGTTCCGGTCCGAGCAGGTGCTCGCGCTCGACCAGCCCGACGCAGAAGCCGGCCAGGTCGAAACGCCCCACCTCCATCACGCCGGGATGTTCGGCGGTTTCGCCGCCCAGGAGCGCGCAGCCGGCCCGCCGGCACCCCTCGGCGATCCCTCCGACGATCGCCTCGACCTCCCCGGGCACCAGGCGCCCGACCGCCAGGTAGTCGAGGAAGAAGAGCGGCTCCGCGCCCGAACAGACGACGTCGTCGGCGCACATGGCGACCAGGTCGATCCCGACGCCGTCGAGCCGCCTCGCCAGGCGCGCCACCTCGAGCTTGGTCCCGACGCCGTCGGTGGCCGCCGCCAGGTACCGGCCGTGGCCGATGTCGAACAACCCGCTGAAACCGCCGACCCCCTCGGCGACCTCGGGCCGGGAGGCGTTCCCGGCGAGATCGCGGATCCGCCGGACCGCCTCGGCCGCGGCGTCCAGATCGACGCCCGCTCGTCGGTACGCGTCGTTCACGACTTGGCGGGGTGCTCGAGCAGGAACTTGCCGGCGCGATCCGGGATCGGGATCGGGTACTCGCCGTCGAAACACGCTCGGCAGAACGTGTCGCGGTCCTGGCGCGTGGCCGCGACCATGCCCTCGAGCGAGAGGTAGCCGAGCGTGTCGGCGCCCACGTATTGCCGGATCTCCTCCACGGCCAGGTCCGATGCGATGAGCTCCGCGCGGGTCGACATATCGATGCCGTAGAAACACGGCCACCGGATCGGCGGGCACGTGATCCGCGTGTGGACCTGGGCGGCGCCGGCCTCTCGGAGCGTCTGCACGAGCTGGCGCGTGGTCGTGCCGCGGACGATCGAGTCGTCGATGACGACCAGTCGCTTGCCCCGGATCGTGTCCGGGATGGGATTCAGCTTCAGCTTGACGCCGCGCTCCCGCAACGTCTGCGAAGGCTGGATGAACGTCCGGCCGACATACCGATTCTTGATGAGCCCTTCGCCGTACGGGATACCCGACACCTCCGCGTAGCCGGCCGCGGCCGAGTGGCCCGTGTCCGGAACCGGCATGACCAGGTCGGCGTCCGCCGGCGCCTCGGCCGCCAGCCGCCGTCCGAGCTCGCGACGCACCTCGTACACGGTGCGGCCGCGGATCCGGGAGTCCGCGCGGGCCAGGTAGACGTATTCGAAGATGCAGAGCGCGTCCCGCCGCCGCTCGGCGAACGGGGTCGAGCTCATCCCCCGGTCGTCGATCCGGATCAGCTCTCCCGGCTCGACGTCGCGAAGGAACACGGCCCCCACCATGTCGAGCGCACAGGTCTCCGACGCGACCACGAACCCATTCGGCAGCCGGCCCACCGACAGCGGACGGAGCCCATGCGGATCCCGGGCCGCGAACAGGCTCCGCTCGTCCATGAGGACGAAGGAGAACGCGCCCTCCAGGGTCGGCAGGATATCCAGGGCCGCGGCCTCCAGACCATCGGCCGTGGAGGTGGCCAGGAGCGTCGCCACGAGGTCGGAGTCCGTCGTGGCCGCCCCGGTCCGGCCCGCCCGCTCGGTCAGCTCCAGCGTGTTGACGAGGTTGCCGTTGTGCCCCAGGGCCAGCGAGCGATGGCCGTCGGTCTTGAAGGCCGGCTGGGCGTTGTCCCACGTGGTGGATCCGGTCGTCGAATACCGCGTGTGGCCGATGCCGACGTGACCCTGCAACGTGGCCAGGGTGGGCTCGTCGAACACCTGCGCCACCAGCCCGAGCTCCTTGAAGACCAGCAGGTGTTCGCCGTCGGAAACGGCCATACCGGCCGACTCCTGGCCGCGGTGTTGTTGGGCGAACAACCCGAAGTAGATGAGCCTCGCGACCTCTTCCCCCGGGGCCCACACCCCGAACACGCCGCACTCTTCTTTCGGGCTCTCCGCTCCCACCGGTCCGCCGATGCTAGCACCGGCCTCTCGCGGCTCCGGGAGCGTGACCGTCTCTTGTCGTTCTTTCTCGCCCGACGCGTCGGTCCTGCTTCAGCGAACCAGCACCGGGACCCGCTGCACGGCGTTGTTCACGTAGCCACCGACGTTCCAGGCCGGCTCCAGCGGCTGGCTCGCGCCCGTGGCGTCCGTGGCCCTCGAGCAGAGCACCCGCTCGCCGGGTGATGCGTGCCAGGAGAACGACCAGCCGCGCCAGGCGAATCGGTCGGGCGGGCGCTCGTCGAGGTCGACATCCCACCACGTGCGGCCGCCGTCGTCGGAGACCTCGACGCGTTCGATCGGACCACGGCCCGACCACGCCCGACCCCGCAGGAGGTGGGTCCCGGCGTCCACGATGCGGCGCCGGGACAGGAACTCCGGGAACCCGGGCGGGACCAGGAGGCTGCGCGGGCGGATCCGCGTGACGGGTTCGCCGGGCTCGTCCGGATCCGTCCGGAACCGGTAACCGCGTGCCTGTTGGAACCCGTCGAACGGTTCGGAGACCACCGTGACGCGTGCCAGCCACTTCACGCTCGTCATGCCGTACCAGCCGGGGACCACGAGACGGAGCGGGAACCCGTGCTGCGGGGGCAACGGCTGCCCGTTCATCTCGTACGCGAGGAGGATGTCCTCCCGACGCGCCTCGTCCAGCGGCAGGCTACGTTCGTAGTCCTGCTCCACCTCGCCTTCGAGCCCGTGGTCCAGACCCGTGAACACCACCTCCACGGCGCCCTCCTCGATCCCGGCCTGGTCGAGCAGGTCGCGGAGCCGGACGCCGGTCCACCGGGCATTGCCCACCGCCTCGATCAGCCACGGCTGGCTGATCGGGCGTGGGTCGAGGAGGGCCCGGCCGTTCCCCGCGCACTCGAGGGTGACCGTGTGCGTCGCGGCCGGCAGGCCACGGAGATCGTCCAGGGACAGCTCGAGCGACGACCGGACCGCGCCGGCGACCCGCAACCGCCACGCGGCCTGGTCCACGTAGGGGATGTCGTAGTGGATCAGGAGGTAGTGCAGACCCGACGGGGTGACGTCGTACGCGAGCGCCTCGAGCGGCATCCCGTGGTTCCGCGCGGCGAGCTGCAGCTCCTCCCGGGAGATCGACGTCTCCTGGTCCATACCTTCACCTCCCACCGTTTCGATCGGCCATGCGTTACCCCGCCAGCAGCTTGGGCAGAGCGTTCTCGTACGCGCCCCTCGCCTCCTCGAGGGTGAGGTCGGCCACGTGGTCGATCACCATTCGCGGCCCGCCGGTCTCGCCGAGGCGCCCGAAGGGCACCCGATGCGCGGCCGCGAGGTCCTCGAGCTGGGCGGCGCGCGAGGGCCGGACGGTGACGACGGCGCGCGAAGCCGACTCGCTGAACAGGCCAACGTGCGGCGGCAGGTCGCCCGGGAGCGTCGCCGCGAACCCGGTCTCGCCGGCGATGGCGGACTCGGCGAGCGCGACCCCGAGGCCGCCGTCTCCGCAGTCGTGGGCGGAGGTCAGCACATCGGACCGGGCGGCTTCGATCAGCAGGGCGAGCAGCGCTCCTTCGCATTCGAGGTCGAGGGCCGGAGGGCGTCCGGCCACCACGCCGAGCTCCACCTCCGCGAGCTCGGAGCCGCCGAGCTCGGGGAACGTCTCGCCGAGCAGGTACACGACGGCTCCCGGCACGAACCCGTGCCGGACCGCGAGCCGGTAGTCCTCGATCAACCCGAGCATGCCGACCACCGGCGTCGGCCAGATCGCCGAGTCGCCGGACTCGTTGTAGAAGCTGACGTTGCCGCCGGTGACGGGCGTTCCGATCGCCGTACAGGCGTCGCCCAGACCCCGGACCGACTCGGCGAACTGCCACATGACCTCGGGACGCTCCGGGTTCCCGAAATTCAGGCAGTTGGTGATGGCGAGCGGCCGGGCGCCCGTGCAGGCGACGTTGCGGGCGGCCTCGGCGACGGCGTGGGCCGCCCCGAGGTAGGGGTCCAGGACGCCGTAGCGCCCCTTTCCGTCCGTGGAGAGCGCCAGCGCCCGAAGGGTCCCCTCGATCCGCACCAGGGCGGCGTCTCCGCCGGAGCCGAACACGGTGCCGCCCTGCACCAGCGAGTCGTATTGCTCCCAGACCCAGCGTTTGCTGGCCACGTTCGCCGACGCGAGGACGTTCAGCAGGGCCTCGCGGGGCGAGGCGGAGTAGGTCGCGAAGGTCGGGTCGTCGGACACGAGGTCGTCGCGTTCTGGCGGGGGGGACCGGGGCCGCGTGTACACGGGGCCTTCGTCGGCCAGGGCCCGAGCCGGCACGTCGGCCACCACCGTCCCGCCCATCCGCACGCGAAGCCGGCCCCCAGCCTCGAGCCGGCCGACCACGGCGGCCGCGAGACCCCACCGCGCGCAGACCGCCAGGGCCTCGTCCAGCCGGTCCGGTCGCACGATCGCGAGCATGCGCTCCTGCGACTCGCTGGTCAGGATCTCGAAGGGCTCCAGGCCGGCCTCGCGGAGCGGGACGGTGTCCAGGTCGATCTCGGCGCCGAGGCCGGCACGGGACGCCGACTCGCCCGAGGCGCACGTCAACCCAGCGCCGCCGAGGTCCTGGAGCCCCTCCAGGAGGCCGCGCTCGACCATGTCCAGCGAGGCCTCGATCAGGAGCTTGCCGGCGAACGGGTCGCCGATCTGCACGCTCGGGCGGCTCTCGCCCCCATCGTCCTCCAGCGTCGCCGACGCCAGCACCGACACTCCACCGATCCCGTCGCGCCCGGTGGCCGCGCCATACAGGACGAGGAGCGACCCCGCGTGGACCGGGATCGCCGAGGTGACCAGCCGATCGGCCCGCGCGATGCCCACACACATCACGTTGATGGTCGGGTTCGCCGAATGGGCCTCGGCGAAGTGGATCTCCCCACCCACGGTCGGCACGCCGACGCAGTTCCCGTAACCGCCGATCCCGGCCACGACGCCCTCGAGCAACCAGCGATTCCGCTCCTCCGACAGCGGGCCGAACCGCAGAGGGTCGAGCAGCGCGATCGGCCGGGCGCCCATCGAGACGATGTCGCGGATGATCCCGCCGATTCCCGTGGCGGCGCCCTGGTACGGCTCGATCGCGCTCGGGTGCGAGTGCGACTCCATCTTGAACACCGCCGCCATCCCGTCTCCGACGTCCACGGCGCCCGCGTCCTGCCCCGGGCCCACGAGTACGGCACCGCCCTCGGTGGGAAGCGTGCGCAGGTGGACCTTCGAGCTCTTGTAGGAGCAGTGCTCGGACCACATGACGGAGAACATCGCCAGCTCGTTCCGGTTGGGCTCGCGGTCGAGGAGCGCGACGATCTCCGCGAGCTCGTCGTCGGTGAGCCCGAGCTGCCGGTGGATCGGCTCGGACGAGCTCACGCCGAAACGCGGGCCAGCGCCGTCTCGAGCAGCGCCGCGAGCATCGGCTGGCCGCCGGTCGGGCCGAGATCGGGATCGACGGCGTGTTCGGGGTGCGGCATCAGACCGGCCACGTTGCCGGCCTCGTTGCGGACGCCGGCGATCGCGGCGGCACTGCCGTTCACGTTGTGTTCATCGGCGAGCGTCCCGTCCGGTGCGCAATACCGAAGGACCACGAGCCCCTCTCCTTCGATGCGCCGGAGGTCGTCTTCCCGCGCCACGAACTGCCCCTCGCCGTGTTTGACCGGCACCCGCAGGACCTCACCGGGCACGAGGCCGGCCGTGATCGGCGACCAGGTGGTCTCGACCCGCACGTGGATCCACCGGCACACGAACCGGAGTCCCCGGTTGCGGATCAACGCCCCGGGGAGCAGCCCTGCCTCGCACAGGATCTGGAACCCGTTGCAGATGCCGAGGACCGGTCCGCCGGCCTCGGCGAACCCGCGGATCTCCCGCATGATCGGCGCGAACCGCGCGATGGCGCCGGTTCGCAGGTAGTCGCCGTAGGAGAATCCGCCGGGCAGGACGACCGCGTCCACGCCGTGCAGGTCGCGTTCCGCGTGCCACAGCGACACGCCATCGCCGCCCATCAGGCGAACCGCCCGGAGCGCGTCCCGGTCGTCGAGCGACCCGGGGAACGTCACGACGCCGATCCGCGGAGCTCGACCGCTCACGGGGCCGCCGCCTGCGCCGCCAGGACCTGGAACTCCTCGATCACGGGGTTCGAGAGCAGACGCTCGGCCATCTCCTCGACTTGCGCCCTCGCCGAGGCCTCGTCGTCGGCCTCGACGGTGAGCTCCACGTGTTTGCCCACGCGAACACCCGACACGTTCGTCCAGCCGAGCGCCGGCAGCGATCCCTCGACCGCCTTGCCCTGCGGGTCCAGCAGCCCCGGCTTCAGGCGCACCAACACCTCGAACGCGAATCTCATCCGTGCTCCCGTCGTAACCGCTCGAGATCGATCGCGCAGGTCTCCCAGTCTCGCTCGCTCATGATCCCCATCTTGTGACGGTAGTGGTCCCAGCGTTCGCCCGTGATCCGCTCGTACGCCTCCTGGTACTTGACGGCGGTTCGTCCGACGACCTCGGCCGGAAGGGCGGGGGCCGGAGGCTCGTGGTCCCAGCCGCTCGCCTCGAGCCAGTCCCGGACGAACTGTTTGTCGAACGACGGCTGGCTTCGACCGGGTCGGTACCCGTCGGCCGGCCAGAACCGCGACGAATCCGGCGTGAGCACCTCGTCGATCAGGATCAGCTCCCCCTCCGCGAACCCGAACTCGAACTTCGTATCCGCCACGATGATCCCGCGTTCGGCGGCGATCTGGGCGCCGCGTTCGTACAGCGCGAGCGTGATCTCCCTCAGCCGTTCGGACAGGCCGCGCCCGACCCGGTCCACCGTCTCCTCGAACGTGAGCGGGAGGTCGTGGCCCTCCGCGGCCTTCGTGGTCGGCGTGAAGATCGGCTCGGGGAGCCGATGGGCCTCGTCGAGCCCCGGCGGCAGCGGGACGCCGCACACGTGTCCCTCTGCTCGGTACTGCTTGAGGCCCGACCCGGTGAGGTAACCACGGGCCACACACTCGACCGGCACCACCCGGGCCTTCTTCACCAGCATGGCCCGGCCCGACAGGGACGGCTCGCTGCGGAACGGCTCGGGGAAGTCGCGTCGATCGGCGCTGAGAAGGTGGTTGTCGATGAGGTCCCGCGTGTGCTCGAGCCAGAACGACGTGAGCCCCGTGAGGACCCGGCCCTTGTCCGGGATCGGGTCCGGGAGCACGACGTCGAATGCGCTGATCCGGTCGGTGGCAACCAGGAGGAGACGGTCCTCGCCGACGTCGTACACGTCCCGAACCTTGCCCTTGGCGTGCAACCGCGCGGCGGTCTCGCTCACGGCTCCTCCACCGCCACCTTGCGGAGCCGGTCGAACACCCCGTCGAGGTTGCGGAGGGCGCGGGTCGGCTCGAAGAGCTCGTCGAAACGGCCGTCGAGGAGCGATCGGACCCGTCCGTCCGCTTCGACCTCCGAGCGGAAGGACGCACCCCGGTCCCAGGCGTTGGCGGCCGCCGCCTGCACGACCGCATAGGCGTCCTCTCGCGACATCCCGGCGTCCACCAGGGCAAGGAGCACGTTCTGCGAGAACGCGAGCCCGCCGCCGACCTCGAGGTTCTCGCGCATCCGACCCGGGAACACCACCAGCCCCTCCAGCACCTCCGTCAGCTCGGCCAGGAGGAAGTCCAGCGCGAGCGTCGAATCGGGCAGGATCACGCGTTCGGCGCTCGAGTGGGAGATGTCGCGCTCGTGCCACAAGACGGCGTTCTCCAACGCGGTCTGGAGGTTCCCCCGGATCACGCGAGCCAGGCCGGTGATGCGTTCGCACCGGACCGGGTTGCGCTTGTGGGGCATGGCGCTCGAGCCCTTCTGACCCTTGGCGAACGGCTCCTGGACCTCGCGAACCTCCGTCCGAGCCAGGTGGCGGATCTCGGTGGCGATGGCGTCGAGCGTGGTCGCCGTGATCGCGACGGCGCTCATCAGCTCGGCGTGCCGGTCCCGCGCCACGACCTGGTTGGACGCCTCCGCCGCGCGGAGCCCCAGGCGAGCGCACACCTCCTCCTCCACTCGGGGATCGACCTGCGCGTAGGTGCCCACGGCGCCGCTGATGGCGCCGACGCCGACCGCCTCGCGCGCCCGCCGGAGCCGCTCCCGGTCCCGGTCGAGCTCGAACGTCCACAACGCCAGCTTGTGGCCGAAGCTCGTGGGCTCGGCGACCACTCCGTGCGTCCGGCCGGCCATCACGGTGTCGCGGTGCTCCAGCGCCAGCCGCTTCGTCACGCCGAGCAGGCGCTCGAGCTTGGCCAAGAGCAGATCGACGGCATCCCGGAGCTGGAGCGCCAATCCGGTGTCGAGGACGTCGGACGAGGTCAATCCGTAGTGGATCCACCGCCCGGCCGGGCCGACCGACTCCGCGATCTCTTGGACGAACGCCGCGACGTCGTGGCGCGTCACTCGTTCGCGCTCCGCGACGCGGACGGGGTCGAACGTCGCCCGCCGCCGAACCTCGGCCGCGTCTTCGGGCGGCACGACGCCGAGCCGAGCCCACGCCTCGACCGCGCAGATCTCGATCTCGAGCCAGGCCCCGAGTTTGGTCTCGTCGGACCACACTCGCGCCATGTCGGGGAGCGCGTACCGGGGGATCACCGCACCGGGTGGGCGTCGGGGCCCCGGGTCACAGCTTGAGGCCCTCCGCCAGGTCGTCTTTGAACTGCCAGAGGCGCTTCTGCACATCGGGATCGGCCACGCCCACGATCTGCGCGGCGAGCACCGCGGCGTTCACCGCCGCATCCGCGCCCACGGTGGCCACGGGGACCCCGGCCGGCATCTGCGCGGTCACGTACAGGGCCTGTTCACCGCTCATGGTCTCGCTCGTCACGGGCACGCCCACGACCGGCAGCACGGTCCTGGCCGCGGCGGCCGAGGCGGCATGCCCCGAGATGCCGGTGGAGCAGATCAACACGCGGAGCCCGCGGTCGAACGCGGTGCGCGCGTATTCGTCGACGGCGTCGGGGCTGCGGGCCGGCGACATCATCTGGACCTCGTGCGGGATCCGCAGCTTCTCGAGGATCGCCGTGGCCTGTTGCATCACCGCGAGCTCGGCGGGCGATCCCACGATCACGCCGACGACCGGGGCCTCCGTCACGTCCGCTCCTCCTCCGCCGCTCGAGCCGCGATGTCGCGGCGATGGTGCATCCCGGGGAAAGAGATGCGCGAACAGGCCTCGTACGCCCGGGCCCGAGCTTCGGCCAGATCCCGGCCGAGCCCGCTCACCGACAAGACCCGCCCACCCGAGGTGACCACTCTACCCCGACGTTCGGCGGTCCCGGCGTGGAACACGAGGGCGTCGTCTACGGCGGCCGCCTCCTCGAGACCGGTGATCTCCAGGTCGGTCGAATAGTCGCCCGGATAGCCGCCCGAGGCGAGCACGACGGTGACACATGCCGCCTCGGATTCCTCCACGGTTCGGGAGCCGAGCGTTCCTTGGGCGCACGCCAGGAGCAGCTCGGCCAGGTCTGCCTCCATACGCGGCACGAGCACCTGCGTCTCGGGGTCGCCGAACCTCGCGTTGAACTCCAGGACCTTGGGCCCGTCCTGCGTCAGCATCAACCCCGCGTACACGACGCCGCGATACCGAACCCCCTCCGAGGCCATGGCGTGGACCGCCCGCACGAGCACCTCGTCCACCACGCGCTCGACCGTCGCACGGTCCAGGAACGGCACCGGCGAATACGCGCCCATACCCCCCGTGTTCGGCCCGGCGTCTCCGTCTCCGACACGTTTGAAGTCCCGGGCGAAGCCGACCGTCACGACGTCGGCGCCGTCGGAGAGTGCGAACGCCGAGACCTCGCGCCCGGTGAGGAACTCCTCCACGAGCACCCGCTCTCCAGCCGCGCCGAACGCTCCGCGCTCGAGGGACGCGGAGAGCGCCTCCACGGCGGACGTCCGGTCTTCGGCGATGACCACCCCTTTGCCGGCCGCCAGGCCGTCGGCCTTCACCACGTACGGCGGCTCGAACTCGTCCAACGCTCCCAGGGCCTCCTCCATCGACGACGCGGTCCTGGATCCGGCCGCCGGGATGCCGTGGCGTTCGCACAGGGCCTTGGCCCACGCCTTGGACCCCTCGAGCCGTGCCGCGGCGCGCGTCGGCCCGAACACGAGCCGCCCGCGCTGCTCGAGAGCGTCGGCCAACCCGGCCACGAGGGGGGCTTCCGGACCGATCACCGTGAGGTCGACCGTCTCGCGCTCCACCAGGTCCAGCAGGCCGGGGACGTCGTCGGCGGCCACGGGGACACACGCCGCCTCGCGCGCGATGCCCGCGTTGCCCGGCGCGCACACCACCGATCCCACCGCCGGGCTCCGGGCCAGCCCCCACACGAGCGCGTGTTCGCGCCCGCCGCCCCCGACGACGAGGACCTTCATCCCGGGCCGGCGCCGGCCGGCTCGGCCTCGAGGCTCTGTTCTCGACCGGGGCCGACGGAGACCACCGAGATCGGAACGCCGACGAGGTCCCGGATGCGGTCGAGGTATTTCCGGGCCGCCGCCGGCAGGTCTCCGAGCGACCGGACGCCCGTCAGGTCCTCCTCCCAGCCCTCGAGCTCCTCGAAGACCGGCTCTGCTCGGTGGAACAACGACTGGTGCGGCGGAAAGTCCTCGAACACCCGGCCGTCGGCCCGATATCCGGTGCAGACCTTCAGCGTCGGGAACCCCGACAACACGTCGAGCTTGGTCAGGAACAGCTCGGTGAGCCCGTTCAGCCGGGCCGCGTACCGAAGGATCACCGCGTCGAACCACCCGCACCGACGTTTCCGCCCGGTGACGGTGCCGAACTCGTTCCCGCGTTCTCCCAGGCGTTCCCCGTCGGTTCCCGCGTCCTCCGTAGGAAATGGCCCGGCGCCGACCCTCGTGACGTAGGCCTTGGTGATCCCGATCACGCGGTCGACCTCGGACGGCCCGACACCCGCGGAGGCCAGGGCGTACCCGGCCACCGGGTTCGAGGAGGTGACGAACGGATACGTCCCCTTGTCGAGGTCCAGCATCGTCCCCTGCGCCCCCTCCAGCAGGACGTCCTTGCCATCGCGCAGCGCCCAGTGGATGAGCGCGGACGTGTCGGCGACGTGGGGACGAAGGCGCTCCGCGTAGCGCAGGTAGTCCTCGACGATGGTGTCGGCGGCCAGGGGCAGCCGGCCGTACACGCGTGTGAGGATCAGGTTCTTCTCCCGCAGCACGATGTCGAGCTTCTCCCGCAGGATCTTCTCGTCGAACAGGTCCTGGACCCGAAGGCCGATCCGGGCCGCCTTGTCCGCGTACGCGGGGCCGATCCCGCGTTTGGTGGTGCCGAGCGCGTTCTTGCCGAGGAACCGCTCGGTCACCTTCTCGAGCTCGAGGTGGTACGGCATGATCAGGTGGCAGTTGCCCGACACCACCAGACGCGAGGGGTCGACGCCGAGCGCCCGGAGCCCATCCATCTCGGCCAGCAGGACCCGCGGGTCCACGACCACCCCGTCCGCGATCACCGAGGTGATGTGCGGGTACAGGATCCCCGAGGGGATCAGCTGGAGCTTGAGGGTATGGCCCTCGGCCAGGATGGTGTGGCCGGCGTTGTTGCCGCCCTGGTACCGAACGACCAGGTCCATCCGGTCGGCCAGGTAGTCGGTGGCCTTGCCTTTGCCCTCGTCACCCCACTGGGTCCCGACCACCACCGATGCCGGCATGACGGCGTGAGTGTATCCACGCCGCCGGAGGGCGACGCGGCCGCCGAGAGCTAGACCGTCCGTTCGATCCGGAAGCTGATCCGGACCTCGGTGTGGTACTCGGCGATCTCGCCGTCTTCGACCAGGGCCCTCGTCCCGAGGATGTCCATGGACTCGATGCCGCGGATGGTCTTGGCCGCTTCGGCGAGGGCCTGATGGGCGGCCTCCCGCCAGGACTCCGTGGAAACGCCGACCAGGTCGATGGTCTTCAGGACCGCCATCGTGCCCTACCCGGCCTGGTAGACGTCGATGAAGCGGCGGTAGTTGGCGGCGATCTGCTTCGCGCTCTCCTCCCGGCCGAGGTTGCCGTCGACGAACGCCTTGAGCGGGTCCCACCAGATCGAACGGCCGATGGCGAACCCGATGTAGCCGGGGACACCCGAGCCCATCCGCAGCCAGTGATCCACGGCGTCGTCGTCGGCGCCCCGGCCGAGCACGACACACGCCACCCCGTCGCGCCCGTCGCGGCGCGTCGTGGCCGAGATCACCTCGCAGTCCTCGCGTCGGTCGATCCCTTCGATCTTCCAGATGTCCGGCTCGACGCCGGCCGCCTGGAGCTCTTCGATCGCGGCCTTCATGAGCTTGGGACGTTCCTCCCTGTCCCACCGGTCCTCGTCGCCGCCGGCAGCCTCGACCTGCTCGGGCGTGGCGGGGACGAGCAGCTCGAACAGGAACTTCCGGTCGCGCTCATGGAGCCACTCGCCGAGCCGCCGAAGGCGCTCCGCCTGGCGGGCGTTCATCTCGCGATCGGCCTCGGGGTTGTAGCGCACGAGCACCTTCGAGAACGCCGGGTCGAAGTCCTCGATGTGGGCCCCGAAGTCCTCGCCGTACTGGAAGTCGAACTCGTCCTGGCCGCTCTTCTCGGTCGGCATGGCGAGCATCACGCCTTCGGCCTTGGCGTCACGGGCGATCGCCGCGCCGAACTGCTCGTCGACGAGCACGCCGGCGCTCTCGCGAGGCACCCCCTCCTCGAGCGCGCGTTTGGCGCCTTCGTAGATCACGGCCTTGGCATCGGAGATGCGAGCGGTCTCCTCATCGTTGGGTTCACCGGCGACGCCGAAGAACTTCTTCTGGAACGAACCCCGGTGGTCGAATGCCAGGATGTACAGCGGCTGGTCGTAGCCGATTGCCATGGTGGCTCCTTTCTTCAGGGCTGCTCGAACGGGTTCACCGGTTCGAGCACCCGCACCGGGACCGGCTCCGCCGCTTTCCGGAACAGGTCCGCGTGCGAGGGTGAGCAGACCACGAACCCGTAGTGCATCGGGACCGCGACGCCGGGGTCCATCGTCTTCACGAACCCGGCCGCCTCCCGGTAGTCCATCGTATACGTCCCGCCGATCGGCACCATCGCCACGTCGGTGGAGATCGACTCGAGCTCCGGGAGCGCGTCCGTGTCGCCGGCGTGGTAGTAGCGCCGGCCGTCGAGCTCGATGAGGTACCCGACCCAGCCTTTGGAGCGCGGGTGCATGTCCAGCCGATCCTGGGCCGTGTTGTACGCGGGCACGGTCTCGAACCGCACCCCCGCCACCTGGTGGGACTGGCCGGGCTCGACCGCCGTCACCTCGCCACGAAGCTCCTGCGCGACGTCTTTCGGGGCGACGAGTTTGGTGCCCGGTTGCGTCAGGCGCTCGATCTCGCCCGGCTGGAGGTGGTCGAAGTGGGCGTGCGTGATCAGGATCAGGTTCGCCTTCGGGTCGTCGGGCGCTGTGCCCCACGGATCCAGGTAGACCGTCAGTCCGTCGGCCGCATACCGGATCGAGGACTGCCGGAACCAGGTGATCCGCTCGAGCACGGTCGCTCCTTCCCACCGGGGACCGATGGTGCCTATCTGTAGTCTGGCAAATCGCCGTGGCCATGGTCGAGCGCGTCGAGGGATTGGGGGGCCTTCGGGCCGCGGTCTCGCTCCTGCGTCGGAACCGCGACTTCCGAAACCTGTACGTGGCCTCCCTGATCTCGCTCGGCGGCGACTGGTTCTTGATCGTGGCGCTGTTCGGCCTGGCGCTGGACCTCACCTCGTCGGCCCTGTCGGTGGCTGCGCTGATCGCGGCCCAGGAGCTCCCGTTCTTCCTCGTGTCGCCGGTGGGCGGGGCTCTCACCGACCGGCTCGACCGCCGGTTGCTCATGATCGCGTGCGACGCCGTCCGCGCCGTGTTGTGCCTGGGGTTCCTCCTGGTGCGCGACGCGAGCACGATGTGGGCCGCGTACCTGTTGCTGGCCGCCATCTCCTCGTTCTCGGCGGCCTTCCAGCCGGCGACGATGGCCGCCTTCCCGAACCTGGTCGAGCCGCGTGACCTCGGGCCCGCGAACGCGCTGTTCGGATCGGCGTGGGGGACGATGCTCGCGGTGGGGGCCGCGCTCGGCGGCATCGTGACGGCCGCGCTGGGGCGGGACGCGGCGTTCCTGATCGACGCCGGGACGTTTCTGGCTTCGGGCCTGCTCATCGCCGGGATCCGCCGCCCGATGTCGGAGCGCCGGGCCGACCACCCCGAGACCAACGTGGTCCGGGCGACGGCCGAGACGATCCGCTACGCCCGCCGGGATCGGCGCGTGTTGTCGCTCCTCGGGGTGAAGGCGGGGTTCGGGCTCGCGGCCGGCGTCCTGGTCCTGATCGCCGTCCTGGCTCGCCAGGAGTTCGAGGCCGGCGACGTCGGGATCGGCATCTTGATGTCCGCCCGGGGCGTGGGCGCCCTGATCGGCCCGTTCCTTGGCCGGTGGCTCGCCGGACCCGACGACCGGCGGCTCTTCGGAGCGATCGGCATGGCCCTCGGGGTGTTCGGTATCGGGTACGCGCTCGTTGGGGTCATGCCGGCCCTGTGGCTCGCGGCTGCGGCCATCGCGTTCGCCCACCTGGGAGGAGGGGCCCAGTGGACGTTGTCGTCGTACGGGTTGCAGCGCGTGGTGCCGGACCGGATCCGAGGACGCATCTTTGCCTTCGACGCCGCTCTGATCACGCTGACCCTCACGGCGTCGAGCCTCGTCACCGCGTGGACGGCGCAAACCTTCGGAGCGCGCCCGACCACCACGATCCTCGGCCTCGTGGCCGTGGCATGGGCCGTGACCTGGGCGTGGCTGACGACCGGCGTACGCCGCGAGGCCACGTTGAATCCCGGGCCGCCGTGGAGCGCAACGGCGGAAGGCGCGCCCGTCCCCTACGTTTCCGAACCGGACTCCGGAGGCGAGGGCGAAGGGGTCCCTTGAGCCGACGGGGTCTCCGGCGACTGCGGGACCGGCGGCTGCTCGAAGTTCACCGCCGGACCCGTGCCCTGGAAGTTCACCTGTGGCGCCCCGGCCTCGCGGAGCGCCTCGTCGACCTCGAAGAACTCCTCCTGCTCGAAGCCGAACATCCGCGCGACGATCACCGACGGGAACTGCTGGACCCGTTCGTTGTACTGACGGACGTTCGCGTTGTAGAAGCGACGCGCGGTCTGGAGCCGGTCCTCGGTGTTCGCCAGCTCCTGCTGGAGGGCGAGGAAGTTCTGGTTGGCCTGGAGCTGCGGATAGTTCTCGACCACCGCGAACAACTGGCGGAGCGCGGCGACCAGCGGCCCTTCGGCCGCGGCCTGCTCGGCCGGAGAACCGGTGGCGGCCGTGGCGGCGGCGCGCGCCTTCGTGACGTTCTCGAACACCGCTCGCTCGTGGCCGGCGTAGCCGCGTACGGTCTCGACCAGGTTCGGGATGAGGTCGTAGCGCCGGCGGAGCTCGGTGTCGATGTTCGCCCACGAGTCTCGGATGAGCTGCTTCTGGGAGACGAAGCGGTTGTACGAGACGACGCCCACGAGGGCGAGAAGCACCAGGACGCCCAGCGCGATCCACAGAGCGAGCACGATCGATCCTTTCCAGCCGGCGGTAATCGGGCCTCAGCCTAGCCCGCGGGAGGGGCCCCGTACAGGTCGTTACGACTCGGGGAACGGTGCCTGGAGACCTCAGGCGCGAGGCCGGCCGCCCAGGAGAACGACGATCCCGATGCCGATCAGCAGCGCCGGCCCGAGAACGGCGATGTCGAGGTCCCAGACCCCCAGACCTTCCAGCAGGAACACCACGCCGGCCACGACGAAGGCGACGCCGGCGGCGATCGCTCCCCGGCTCACCCCGGGGTCAGCCACGCCGCACCTCCACCTGGCCCAACCCCACCGACAACACCAGGTCGAACGTCGGCGGGCCCGAGCCCGGCTCGACGAGCCGCTCCGCCCCCAGGCCGGAGGACTCCTCGCCAAGGACCTGCACGTTGCCCAACGTCGCCCGCGCCTCGACGCGAGCCGAGGCTCCCGAAGGCACGATCACGAGCAGCCGGCCGATCCCGACACGGACGCGAACGCGTTCGGTCGTCCCGACGGCAACGTCGGCGGCGTCCGTGAGGTCCAGCGTGAGCTCGCCGATCCCGAGCCGGTATTCGGTCCGTATCTGGTCGGCGGCCGTCGGGTGGTAGCCACGTTGGCCCACTCCCCCTTCGAAGGGAAGGTCGAGCGTCGAACCGACGAGCAGGATCACCGTCAAGACGACGCCGATGGTGATCAGCGGCCCGTGCCCCCGCGCCGACCTCGCCGACAGCAGGAGCGCGCCGCCGATCAGGATCAGGGCCGCGGGCAGGATCACGTCCCAGGCGAAGTCGGCGACGTCGAGGACCTCGAGCAGCCACCCCACCCCGACCAGCACCACCAGGACGCCGAGAACGATCCGTCCGACACGGACGGTCCCCGGCGGACCCTCGGGCGGGGGCGGCGGTTCGGGGACGGCGGTCATCGCCGGGACACGGCGGCCTGGACCACGATCGCCACCCCGATGGCGACGAGAGCCAGCGGCCAGAAGAACCGGCCGATCCGACCGAGGGACAGGTCCAGGAGCAGGATCGTGCCCAGCGCGATCAACACGCCGCCCACGACCAACCGGGTGGCGTCGACGCTCGACGGACGCTCGGTTCCGAGCGGCTCCCCCGGGCGCTCCTCGGGGATGAGGATCCACGACACGACGTACAGGAACAGGCCGCCGCCGCCCGCGAACAAGAGCACGACGAAGGCGATCCGCAGCAGCACCGGGTCGATGTCGAGGTACCGCCCGAGGCCGGCGCACACCCCCGCGATGACCCGTCCCTCACGGCTGCGCCGCAACAGCCGTGGGGCTTCTCCTTCGGTCGGAGTCGGCTCCGCCATACGTCCACGCTACGACGGAACCGGCCTGCGGCTCAAATGCCGGGTGGGTGGCCAGGCTCGTTCCGATCACGTTCGGGAACCTCGACGACGCTCACGACCGCCGTGGACGGGAGATCCTCCTCGCGTTCGGAAGACGGTCGACGAGGTCGCGAAGGATCTGGAGCACGAGGGCCGGATCCGACCGCTCGGGCGACGGCCCGGGGACGACGTCGTGGACGTCCGCCCCCCGAGCGCGGCCGAACAACGACAGCGCCGACGAGAGGATGGCCGGCGGCGTCGCCGTCGGCCGCACCAGGCCGAGGATCTCGAGGGCCGGCCGGCGTCGCGATCCCGAGCCCGGTGGAGTGCCAGGTACCCAGGACGATCGCGCCGACGAACAGCACGAGCACGAGCACCAGCGGCGCCGGCGCCGACCGGAGGATCAACGCCGCCAGCACCACGGCGACCGCAAGCGTTAGCGCAAAGCGTCGCGGGACGGTCCGCGCGCCCTACCGCTCGACCCGGAACGCCAAGGCTCCGTCCACCGCGTCGACGATCACGCGGTCGCCGTCCAGGATCTCGCCGGAGAGCAGCCGCATGGCCAGCGGGTCCTGGAGCTCTCGCTGGATCAGGCGTTTCAGCGGACGGGCGCCGAAGGCGGGGTCGTAGCCGGCTGCGGCGAGGTGATCCCGGGCGGCGTCGGTGAGCTCGAGCGTGAGCGATCGCTGCGCCAGGCGCTCGGAGAGCAGCCGGACCTGGATGTCCACGATCGATCGCAGCTGGTCGCGCGAGAGCTCGTCGAACACGACGATCTCGTCGACGCGGTTGACGAACTCCGGCCGGAAGAACCCGCGGACGTCCTCCAGGACCGCTTCGCGCCGCTTCTCGAACGGGATCGACGGGTCGCGGAACACCGCGCTCCCCAGGTTCGACGTCATGATCACGATCGTGTTGCGGAAGTCCACCGTTCGACCCTGGCCGTCGGTCAGGCGCCCGTCGTCGAGCAGCTGGAGCAGCACGTTGAACACGTCCCCGTGCGCCTTCTCGATCTCGTCCAGCAGGACCACCGAATACGGGCGCCGGCGGACCGCCTCGGTGAGCTGGCCGCCCTCTTCGAACCCCACATAGCCGGGGGGTGCGCCGACGAGGCGCGACACGGTGTGCCGCTCCTGGTATTCGCTCATGTCGAGCCGCACCACGGCCCGTTCGTCGTCGAAGAGGTATTCGGCCAGCGCTCGGGCGAGCTCGGTCTTGCCCACGCCGGTCGGCCCGAGGAACAGGAACGATCCGATCGGCCGGTTGGGGTCCGACAACCCGGCCCGGGAGCGACGGATGGCGTTGGCCACGGCGACCACGGCTTCGTCCTGCCCGACCACGCGGCGGTGGAGCGCGTCCTCGAGGTGGACGAGCTTCTGCATCTCGCCCTCCATGAGGCGGCTCACTGGGATGCCCGTCCAGCGCGACACGATCTCGGCCACGTCCTCCTCGGTGACCTCCTCGTTCAGCATGCGCCGGTCGCGCTGCAGCTCCTCGAGCGCGGCGTTCTCCGCCTCGAGATCCTTCTCGAGCTGCACCAGCCGGCCGAACCGGAGCTCGGCGGCGCGGTCGAGATCACCTTCTCGCTCGGCGCGTTCGAACTCGCCCCGGGTCCGTTCGATATCCGACTTGAGCGACCGGAGGTGGTCGATGCGCTCCTTCTCCTGCTGCCAGTGGGCGCGCATCGAGGCGGTGTCCTCCTCCAGATCGGCCAGCTCCCGCTCCAGGCGCTCGAGCCGTTCGACCGACGCCGGATCGGTCTCCTTGCGCAGGGCCGCGCGCTCGATCTCGAGCTGCTTGATCCGGCGTTCCACCTCGTCGATCTCGATGGGCACCGAGTCGATCTCGATCCGAAGGCGCGACGCCGCCTCGTCGATCAGGTCGATG
>DATHVC010000026.1:0-2480 GCA_035461565.1 Actinomycetota bacterium | reverse complement strand
CAGGCCATCTACGAGTTCGGCGAGCGCTTCTACTTCTTCCAGGCCAAAGACGTGATGATCGATCGCCGCGGCCTCTACGAGCACGGGACGTTGTCGGTCGGCATCGGCTGGCAGATCCCGAGGCTGCCCGGGCTCGGGGACGTGGACTGGGGCCGGGTGTTCTCCGCCCTGTATCGCGTCGGCTACGACGGACCGATCTCGATCGAACACGAGGACCGCGACTTCGAGGAGACCGACGAGCTGATCAAGCGCGGCTTCTTGCTCGCTCGCGACGTCCTCGCGCCCTTCGTGAAGTGAGCCCCGCATCGGCGGGGCTGGTTCGGACCGTGCTCGGTGACGTCGATCCGGCCGAGCTCGGCGTGACCTACGTCCACGAGCACCTGATCGTGGACTCAGCGCTGGTCGTGGACCGGTTCCCGCACATCCACCTGCCCTCGGTCGAGTCCGCCGTCGAGGAGGTGGGGGAGTGTGTCGCGGCCGGCGTCGGGGCGTTCGTCGACGCGATGCCGAGCGCCGCCGGGCGCGACGTGGTCCGCCTGGCCGAGATCAGCCGTCGAACCGGCCTTGACGTCGTGGCGTCGACCGGGGTGCACACGGCCCGCTACTACCCGGGACGAGCGTGGGTGGCCGAGGAGCCTGCCGAGGTGCTCGCGGAGCTGTTTCACGCGGATGTGGTGGAGGGCGTGGACCGCTACGACTACATGGGCCCGACCGTGCGTCGGACCGACCACCGGGCCGGGATCGTGAAGGTCGCCACCCTGGGCGAGCTGCCGACCGAGGCCGAGCGTCGGGCGTTCGAGGCCGCCGTCCAGACGCAGCGGACCACCGCCGTCCCGATCCTTACCCACTGCGAGGAAGGGCGTGGTGCCCTCGCGCAGGTGAACCTGCTGCGCGAGCTCGGGGCCCCTCTTGATCGCGTCGTCCTGTCCCACACCGACAAGGTGGTCGACGTGGCATACCACCGCGAGCTGCTGGCCTCCGGCGTGCACCTGGAATACGACCAGGCGCTCCGCCGGCCGGCGGAGGAGCCGCGAGGGACGGCGTGGCTCGTCGCCGAGATGTTCTCCGCGGGGTTCGGCGACCAGCTCATGCTCGGCACCGACGGAGCTCGCCGGACCTTGTGGCGCTCGCTGGGCGGCGGCCCGGGGCTGGCCTGGCTGGCGACCGGGTTCGTGGACGTGCTCGCCTCCCATGGCCTCGACGATCGGGCGCGGCGTCGTCTGTTCGTGGAGAACCCGGCGCGGTTCCTGGCGATGCGCTGATCCTCAATCGCGCGGGGGCGATCGCTCGCGCGTTCGCGCTCGCTTCTAGAGCTCCCGGAACCCCCTCACGCGCCGGCGACGACCCGATCGACGAAGTCGCCGGTGTCCTTGTCCTTCAGGATCAGCTTGCGACGTCCGTCGGGGAGGATCTCGGACTTGATCACGACGTGGCCGTCGAACGTCTCGGCCTCCCGCGCGATGCGCGCGGTCGTGCCGCCGCGCCATTCCATCTCGACCGGCTCCCACCGGCGGGACCGAGCCGAGCGGTAACACGCGTCCATGATCGCGTTCACGAGGTAGCCGTCGTAGAACGTCTCCTGCGGGTCCCGGCCCTCGTCCATCGCGTCGAACATGTCGGCGAACATGTCCACGTACCCGAGCTCTCCGATCTCATCGCCAACCGGAAACAGCCACCCCTTCTCCGACTCGGCCTTCTCGGCGACATAGCCGCCGCTCCCGCCGGCGGTGAACATCTCCAGTCCGGTGCGCAGGAAGTGGTTGAGCCAGATCGTTCCCTCGGTTCCGGCGACCTCGTCGCGGAGGTCCATGCCGCCGCGAAACGTCCAACTGACCTCGAACTGCCCGATCGCGCCGGACTCGAACCGGATCAGGGCGATCGCGTTGTCTTCGTCGTCGATCGGGTGGACGAAGGTGTCCGTCCAGCACATGACGTCGACCGGCCGGTTCCCCTTGCCGACGAAGTTCCGGATGATCTCGATGCAGTGGCACCCCAGATCGACGATGGCACCGCCACCGGTGAGCCTCCCGTCCCAGAACCACGCGGAGTGTGGGCCGGGATGTGTCTCGCGCGATCGGACCCATGTCACGTCCCCGACCGCACCGTCTCGCACCGCGGCGAGCGCCGTCAGCGTCTTCGGCGTGTAACAGAGATCCTCGAGGTAGCCCGCGAACACGCCGGCGCGTTCCACCGCCTGGAGGATGCGGACCGCCTCCTCGCCCGTACGCGCGAGCGGCTTCGTGCACAGGACCGCCTTGCCCGCGGCCGCCGCGAGGCCGACGGCCTCCTCGTGCAGGTGGTTGGGGAGGCCGACGATCACGACGTCCGTGTCGGGATGCTCGATCGCCCCTTTCAGGTCCGTGCTGACCTCTGGAACTCCCCATCGTTCCCGGAACGCGTCGCCGCGCTCCTGCGTGCGGGAGTAGACGACCCGGACCTCGTCCCGAGCGCGGCGGCCTCTGAGGGTCTTTGTGTAGAAG
>DATHVC010000025.1:0-12507 GCA_035461565.1 Actinomycetota bacterium | reverse complement strand
CAACGACCCGGGCCACTTCTCCTTCGACGGCTGTCACTAGCGAGGACGCCGGACCGCTGTCACAGGCCGTCGGGTTCGTTCGTCCGCAGGGGTGAAGGCGACATACCGGAGGTGGTCTCGATGCGGATCTTCGTGGCGGGGGCGAGCGGCGTCATCGGGCGGCGGCTCCTGCCCGAGCTCGTGGAGAACGGTCACTACGTGGTGGGCCTGGCGCGCTCGGAACGGTCCGCGAGGCTGGTTCGGTCGCTCGGAGCAGAACCGGTGACGGCCGACGCCCTCGACGCCCGGGCGGTGCGAGACGCGGTGCGGCGCGCCGAGCCCGAGGTGGTCGTCCACCAGCTCACGGCGCTGACCGGCGTGTCCGATCCCCGCAAGTTCGAGCGCGAGTTCGAACCGACGAACCGGCTCCGCACGATCGGGACCGACTACCTGCTCGCCGCGGCCCGGGAGGCCGGCGCCCGGCGGTTCGTGGCGCAGAGCTTCGCCCCGACCATCTATGCGCGAGAAGACGGCCCGGTGAAGACCGAGGAGGATCCGCTCGACCCGAACCCGCCGAAGCCGCTTCGCACGACGTTCGACGCGCTCGTGCACCTCGAACGCGCGGTGCTCGGCGCGACGGACCTCGAGGGCGTCGTCCTGCGCTACGGCGGCTTCTACGGGCCCGGCACGTCGCTCGGCGAACCCGACGACGACGGCCGCGGTGGCGAATACCTCGACGCCATCCGGCGCGGACGGTTCCCGCTGGTCGGTTCCGGGGACGGCGTGTGGTCCTTCGTCCACGCCGACGACGCGGCGTCGGCCACGGCCGCGGCGATCCAACGCGGCGAACCCGGCGTCTACAACGTCATGGACGACGACCCGGCGCCCGTGTTCGAGTGGCTCCCGGCGCTCGCCGACGCCATCGGCGCCCGGTCGCCCCGGCGCGTCCCGGTGTGGGCGGCCCGGCTGCTCGCCGGCGAGGCGGCGGTCGTGATGATGACCGGGCTGCGGGGCTCGTCGAACGCCAAGGCCAAACCAGAGCTCGGATGGACGCCGCGGTGGCCGAGCTGGCGCGAGGGGTTCGTTCACGGGCTCGGGTCCCCGGCCCGCTCCGCCGCCGGCGGGCGCGAGGCGTGAGCGAGATGGCAGACTTGGTCCCGTGGACGACGAGGGGCTGCTGCGCCAGGCCGAAGCGGCGCTGACCGAGATCAAGGTCAACCAGGGCTTGTCGGACCCGCACGCCTCCGTGCTCGCCGCACTCCGGATCCGCCTCAAAGGCAAAGCCGATCGATCGCTCGAGGAGCTGCTCGAGGCCGCGGGCGACCTGGAGCCGGACGCGCTGGAGAAGAAACTCGCCGAAACCGAGGGCAGCAAGAAGCCGTCGCTCGACGACCTGTTGAGCAAACCCGAGAAGAAACCCGACTGGCCATCCTGAAACGAAGGAGGGGGCGGGCCGGCCGCGGGGTGGTTCGGGGGTGGCGGCCGGCCCGCTGATCGCTAGGCGGCGTCTTCGACGAGCAGGCGTCGGGTGTGCAGGGAGGGGAAGCCGAGGTTCAGGAGGCGGCGCAGCTTCGGCTGCTGCCGCTGCACGGCCGAACATTCGAGCCAGATCGCGCCGTCCCGCGCCACGGGTGTGGTGGGCGCGTAACACACCTCGCAGGTCGGGCGCTCCCGCTGGGCGGCCTCGAGGTATCCGAGCACCCAGGTCTGGTCCTGCACCGCGATCACTCCTTCGTGTTTGCGTTCGATACGTTCCGCCTCGTATCGTAAAGGCCAAGGAGGCGAACGAGACGGGTCGTCTCGAAATCTTCACAGAACGGACGCGGCGAGGACGGCCCCGAAGCGAGAAGGCTCACCGGGCCATCCTCGAGGCCGCCTGCGAGCTCATCCAGGCCGAGGGGTTCGGCGGCCTGCGACTGGAGCACGTGGCGGCCCGCGCCGGCGTGGGCAAAGCCACCGTCTACCGGCACTTCCCCAGCAAGGAGGCCCTGGCGCTCGAGCTCCTGATGGAGCTGGCCTCGCCGCACCTGTCCATCGAGGACCTCGGCGACACCCGCGCGGAGCTGCTTGCCTCGGTGCTGAAGCCGATCGGCGCCCTCACCGAGAGCCCATTCGGGCCGGTCGTGCGGGCGCTCCTGTCCGAGATCGCCATCAACCCCGCGCTCGGCGACCCCTTCCGCGAGAGCGTGGTCCGGGCCCGGCGGGACGAGGTGGCGCGGATCGTTCGTCGAGGCATCGACCGGGGCGACCTCCGTCCGGGCGCCGACGCGGACCTGGCCACCGAGCTGCTCGTCGGCCCCGTGTACTTCCGACTGATGTTCGGCGGCGAGCTCGACGCCGCGTTCGCCCAGCGCGTGGTGGACGCCGTGCTCGAGGGGATCTCGTCGCGCGGCTGAATCGAGGCCGGTCAGTCGTCCTCGGACGTGCGGCGAAGTCGTTTGGTCCGCGCGCGGCGGCGTTTCTCGGCCAGCCGGCGTTCGACGGCCGCACGGCGGGGGCGGGTGGGGCGCCGAGGCGCCGGCGGGGGAGCCAGGGCCTCCCTGAGGATCCCGGCCAGCCGCTGGAGGGCGGCCTCGCGATTGCGCAGCTGCGACCGATGCTGCGACGCGGTCACCGTGAGGACGCCGTCGACCAGGCGACCCCCCAGGCGCTCGAGCGCCCGCGCGCGCTGGACCGGGCCGAGCGCGGTGGTCGTCGTGAGGTCCAGGCCGACCTCGACCCGCGAGTCGGTCGTGTTGACCGACTGCCCGCCGGGGCCGGACGAGCGGCTGAACCGCCACCGCAGCTCCTGCTCGGGCACGACGACCGAGCGGGTCACGCGCAGCGGTCCGGTCATCGGCTCAGAGCTCGAACGTGCAGTTCTCGCAGAGGAAGACGCGGGCGCGCACGTTCGCGCTGTGGCCGCCGCACCGAGGGCACCGGCGGCACGTGCCGGCCACGGCGCAGTCGGCGGGGTCGGTGGTCTCGCCCGGCTGATCCCAGCTCGTGGTGGCCTCGGACGGCCGGGGGACCTGGAGCGAGAGCAGGTGCATCGGCTCGGCCGCGCTCTCGAACCCGTGGGGCCGGGCCGCGGCGCGTCCGATGATCACCCCCGGCTCGAGCGATACCGGGTTCTCGGCCAGGAACGCCCGGCCCGAGCCGCGGAGCACCACGACCCACTCCTCCGAGTCCGGATGGGTGTGGGCGTAGGCGATCTGGTCGGGCGCGAACCCCTGGAGCGACAGGTAGTGGTCGTTCCCCTGGTGGATCGGCACCCGACGGAAGCCCGACGGGCAGAGCGCCAGCACGTCTTCGGGCCGCATCCCGAACACGCCGAGGTTCGACAACACCTCGGCCAGGTCGCCGACCTGGTGCTGCACCGGCGTCGGCCCGGCCTCCTCGAGCCCCTGCGCCATCGCCCCAGCATCTTGGGGCCTCGGCGCGGTCTGCCGCAAGCGGACCCGCGCCCTCCCGGCGGTCCCGCCGTGCCAGGGTCTGCACGACGCCAACGACGTTGACCCCGGTCCGTTCTCGGGGCAGGCTGAACCGGTTCTCGGGGAAGGGGATGCGATGGACTCCGCAGTGGTGGCGAACACGTACCTGCTCGTGTTCCGCGTGATCCACATCCTGGCGGCGATCGCCTGGGGAGGATCGGTGTTCCTGATGGTGGTCTACCTGCAGCCGACCGCGGCGGCGATCGCCCCCGCCGGCGCGCCGTTCATGGCCGAGCTCCTGGGGCGACGCAGGCTCGTGAACGGCATCCTCGGGCTCGCCGCGGCGACGATCGTGGGCGGCGCGTTCCTGTACTGGCACGACTGGCAGGCGACGGGGAGCTTCAGCGACTGGGTGACGAGCACGTTCGGGGCGTGGCTCACGGTGGGTGCGGTCGCCTCGATCCTGGCGTTCCTGATCGGCCTGTTCGTGACCAGGCCGGCGGTCAGCCGGATGCTCGCGCTCGGCGCGCAGATGGCGCAGGCCGGCGGGCCGCCGGCGCCCGAGCAGGCCGCCGAGATGCAGGCCATCCAGGCGCGCATGAAGAACGCCGCGCGCACCTCGTTCGCGCTCATCGTCGTGGCCGCGTTCACCATGGCCACCGCGCGGTACTGGTAGCCGGCGTGCGACGTTCTCGATGAGGTGACGCGGAGTGCGAACGATCGCCATCGTCGGATGGCTGGGGATCGTCGGTGCGCTATTGGTGTGGCAGGGCCTCGGCCTGGTCCGAGGGCCGGAGTGGCCGACCATGTCGGACTTCTTCCGGTCGTTCATGACCCTGCCTCTCGGGCGGGTCCTGCTGTTCGGCCTGTGGTTGTGGCTCGGCTGGCACCTGTTCCTCTGGCGGTGGACGTTCTTCCTTCGCGACTGACGTGCTCCGTCAGGCGCTGCCGCCGCTGATCGCCGCGTATCTGACCTTCGCGGCGATGGTCGTCCTCGCCTCGAGGCGCCCGGTCCCTCGTCCGCGCCTGCTCGTCCGCAGACCCGACCACGCCTGGCGCCGAGAGATCGTCGGCACGCTCGCCGGCGGATACCTTTGTCTGCTCGCGATCGTCCTCGTCTTCCACACCTGGCTCGGCGGCGAAGACGACGCGCTGGCGGGCGCGGCGCGAGGCGGCGCGTTCCTGTCAGCGGTCGCGCTGGGAGTCGTCGCGGTTCGTTCTGGCGCGGCCCTGCGGGGGTCGAGACGCCCACGGTCTCGAGACGGCTGAGGCCCGCCGGTCGTTCGAGCCTCGGGAGCGGCGGCGGGCCGCGGGGCGCCTGCGGACCTCCAGGCTCCCGATGAACGTCGGGACGCCCCTCATCCCACCGCTCCCGTGTAGAGCCGGACGAGCAGGACGCCGGCGGCCAGGAACACAGCCGAGGTCACGGCCACCCCCGCGACGATCCACATCAGCATCTTCGCCACCGTCAGGCCGAGTGGCGGGTGATCCTCCCGGCGCTCGGGTCGCAGGAGGTCCCAGAACGACACGAAGCCGGCGGCGAGCGCGTGCAGCCGCGTCGCCGGGCGCCCCAGCGTGAACTTCTGCCCCAGCGCTGCTCCGGGCGGAGGCGGAAGCCGGTCCTCTTCCTGTGCAACGGCCATCTCGCAGTGAATTCCCGCCCGTCCCCGCTCGAAAACCTCCGGACCGAGGCGGCCCGGGACGAGCGCTCATGCGTCGGAGAGCCACGCGACCGAGGCGGTGAAGCCATGGAGGAAGTTCTTGCCGCCGACCGGACCGATCTCGCCGGCGCAGTTGAACCCGGCCAGTGGTGCGTCGCCGAGCCGTTCGGACACGAGCGCGGCGTCGTGGTTCGGCTCGGGAAACAGGCGCGTGCCGCGGCCGTTGCACGTGAACAACAGCGCACCGTCGGCCGATTGCGACTCGAGGGCGAGCAACTCGCGCAGGTCCTCGTCGGCCGTGTCGGCGTCCCGCACGTGGAACTGGATCGTCCAACCGACCTCGATCATCTCCCCCACCGCGATGGCCCCGGTTTCCCGGTCGAGTCCGAGCACCCCGCGGACCAGGAAGTCGCCGCGTCCCGGATCGGCCGCGTATTCGTCGATGAGCCGGCCGACGTGCAACCCCTGGCTCATCAGCTCCAAGTCGTGGGCCGAGCTCGCCGCCACGAGCTCCTGGATCCGTTGCAGTGGTGTCCGCCCGCCGAGCTCGAGCACCAAGTTGCCCTCGGCGCGCGTCACGGTGAACGGCTTGCCGATCGGACGGCATCCCTGCGACACGAGGGGGCGCAGGTGGATCCCCGGCAACCGCACGCCGACGGCGCCGGCGCGAAGCACGCGGTCGTCCAGGAACAACCGGGCCTCGCCCGGCCCGGTCGCGCCGCTCGACATCCCGCCCATCACGATCGCGCCCGGAACGCGTTCGTTCAGGTGCGCCAGGAGGAGATCCGCCGGGAAGGAGAACGGATCGGCGACCAGCAGGTGTGGGTCGGACCGGCCGTGGTCGAACCGGTACCCCCCGAAGACGCCCGCCTCGGACGTGCGAACGAACTCCATGTGGAACGTCTCGACGGGTTCGGGCAGGGCCGCCAGCCACACCGCGACCGCCGGACCCCGTTCGACCTCGCGGTCGCCGGCCACCACGGTCTCGGCGACGCACCCCAGGACGCGTTCGGGCCCGCCCTCGACTCGGAGCGCCTCGGAGACGACCTCGGCCGAGAGCACGTGGTGACGGGACGCCGACAGGATCGCAAACGTGGGATCGGCGTCCCCGAGGCCGGTTCGCGCCTCCCCGACGGCCTCGGCCACGGCGCCCCTGGCGTCGGGGGCGAACGAGAGCCCCGCACCGGCTTTCATCCCTCGAACCTACACGGAGCGAGGGCCACGCGATGGGTGGCGCCGGGGTGCACGGCGTACCGTGGTCCCATGCCGTTCGGCCGATACACGGTCTTCGGGGACGACGGGCATCCGGTCGGCACCGAGGAGTTCCGTTCGGCGCCGGGCCCCATGGGCTGGCGGTACTTCTCGGAGATCGAGACGACGGACCCGTCGCCGCATCACGAGACGTTCGACGTGGCGGTGGACGCATCGTGGCGGGTGGCCACGATGCGGATGGCCACCGCCGACCACCAGATCCTGCTGCGATCCGAGGGAGAGGGGGCCGTGCTGGCCGGTTTCCTGGACGGCCGGCCGATCGAGCTTCCCTACGGCCGCGAGCTCCATCTGGACGCGTTCACGCCGGCCACCAACGCCATCAGCGTCCGTCGGCTTACCGGCACCGCCGAGATCGAGGTGCTGTACCTGGCACCGGTGTCGTTCGAACCCTCCCGCGTCCGCCAGCGGTACGAGCTGCTGGGGGACGAACGGGTCGACACGCCGGTGGGCGCGTTCGACGCCACCCGCTGGCGTTTCACCGCGCTCGACTCCGGCTGGACGGCCGACCTGTGGGTGGCGGCCGACCTGGTCGTGCGTTACGAAGGGTTGTTCGAGCTGGCGTGGCTCGACCCCGGTGCCTCGGGACCCCGCCCCGTGACCGGGTCAGGGATCGGCGGGTAACGGCCGGAGGCATCAGTCGGCCGCGTCCACGTGCTGCACCAGCGGCGGACCAGCTATGCTCGTACGCCTCGGTGGCCGCGGGGTCGTGGGGTGACGGGGTCGCCCGGCGGGCCCGCTAGCGTTCTCGGCTCTTTCCGATCGGGATAACGGTCCTCACGTTCGGCGAGGGGGACGCGACGTGGAGGCCCGGCGACCCGGGTAGGCCGCCCCGAGCGCCTCCTCCAGCACGTCAACTGCCCTGAGAACGTCGTCGCCGAGGTAGACGCCCGGCACGTCGCGACGCGATGAGGAGGCGAGGAAGGCGTCGCCCGCGTAGAACGCCCGGACGCCCGGCAGGGCCTCCACAGCGGCGAGCGATTCGAGCGCCGCACGGCGGGTGACGCTGCGCTGCACCGTCACGAGGGCGCCCACCGCTCCAACGGCCTGGACGGCCCCGGTCAGGGCGGCCGCCGGCGTCAACGCACCCAACACCCGGCACGGCCACCCGTGTCGAGCGAGGACGACGGCGAACGCCTCGATCCCGATCGCGTGGAGGTCCTTGGGGCCGCAGGCGAGGACGACGGGGTCGGGGCGGAAGGGCCGAGGGGCCATCGTCAGCTGCCGGGCGAGCCATGCCCGCGCCGAGGCGGTCGCGAGGTGCTCCTGCTCCACGTCGCACGTCCCGGCCTTCCAGCGCGCCCCGATCTCCCGCATCGCGCGGAAGAGCACGTCGCGGATCGTCAGCTCCACCCCCACGCGTTCGGCCGAGCGGTCGAGCGCCAGGCGTATCCCGTCGGGATCAAGCCGCATGGCCGAGTCGACCACCTCATCGAGCAGTCCTTCGTCGCCACCCCACACCGACGCGCTCATCAGGTGCGCCACCGCTTCCCGGGCGGGATACCCCCGGATGATCAGGTCGCGGAGGTCGCGGAGCTGCTCGATCTCAGCCCTGGTGTAGCGGCGGTGACGGCCGCCGGTCCGCGACGGAGCGGGGAACCCGTATCTCCGTTCCCAGGACCGGATGGTCGGCACTGGGATGTCGAGCGTCGCCGACACCGTCGCGATCCGGACTCCTCCCTCGGACATCGGTCGCTGCATGCCCGGATCGTACGCGTCTGGTGCTCAGAAATCAATGCGGAGTGCATAGGTTATTGCATCGCTTCGGGGATCAGACGAGCGTAACGTGCCTTGGACGGAGGAGCGGGAGCGGCCCGCCCCCGGGCGAAGGAGGCAGAGATGAAGAAACGACTCTTGGGAGTCGGCGTGGCGGCGGCGCTCGCCGTTTCGACGATGAGCGTGGGATCGGCCTCGGCCGCGGACGCGTCGTTGAACGTCGTTCACGGCATCCCCGGCGTGACCGTCGAGGTGTGCGTGAAAGGGTCGGTCGCGATCCCCGGGTTCGCACCAGGCGATGTCGTGGCCGGCGTCCCGCTGCCCGCAGGCGCCTACGACGTGAAGATCGTGGGCGAGGGCAACACGTGTGATGACCCGGCGATCCTCGAGGCTGCGGGCATCGAGCTCGCGGGCAACAAGAACTACACGGCGGTCGCCCACCTGACGGAGGACGGCACGCCGACCCTCAACCTGTTCAAGAACCAGATCAGGCCGCCGGCCAAACGCATCGCGCGCCTGACCATCCGGCACACCGCGGCGGCCCCACCGGTCGACGTCTGGGCGAACGGCCGCGTGTTGCTCGAGGACGTCCCGAACGGCGCCTCGGCGACCTTGAAGGTCCGGCCCGGGGTCTACGCGACCTGGGTCTCCCTGCCGAACGACTACGCCCCGGTCATCGGGCCGGCCGTCCTGAAGCTCAAGAAGGGCGTCGCCTACCAGGTCTACGCCTGGGGGAGCGCCGCCGCCGGCTACGACTTCGCCGTCGTGGCCGTTCCGGTCGGCTCGAGATAACCCCGCACCGAGTCGAAGGATCCGAACGATGGACATCGCGATCAGCGGTTCGAGCGGACTGATCGGCCGTGCGCTGGCCTCGGCCCTCGTGCGCGACGGCCACCGCGTCGTGCGGCTCGTCCGGCCCGAAACCGAAGGCACCGGCGGAGACACCGTCGCGTGGGACCCGCGGAGCGGGGCGATCGACCGAGCCGGCCTCGAGGGCGTCGACGCTGTCGTGAACCTGGCCGGCGCCGGCGTCGGGAGTGGACGATGGACCGCCGGACGCAAGCGCGAGCTCTTCCGCTCTCGCGTCCGGGGAACACACGTGCTGGCTCGGACGCTCGCCGCGCTCCAGGCACCTCCAGCGGTGTTCGTGAGCGGCTCGGCCGTGGGCTACTACGGCGACCGCGGCGACCGGGAGCTCACCGAATCCGACGGCCCGGGAAGCGGGTTCCTGCCCGAGGTCGCCAGGGCCTGGGAGGAGGCCGCCGCTCCGGCGCGCGACGCCGGCATCCGCACCGTGCTCCTGCGGAGCGCGCACGTGCTCGCACCCCACGGCGGGCTGTTGCCGTATCTCGTCACGCCGTTTCGGCTCGGGCTCGGTGCGCGGTTCGGCGACGGGCGCCAGTGGTTCCCCTGGGTCACCCTCGAGGACGAGGTCGGGGCGATCCGCTTCGCCATCGAGGAGCGTTCGGTGCACGGTCCCGTGAACGCGGCGGCCCCCGAGCCCGTGACGAACCGCGCGCTCACGGCCACGCTGGCCCGCGTCCTCCGCCGGCCGGCCCCCTGGTGGGCTCCGGCCCCGGTCCTGCGGGCGCTCGTCGGCGCCGAGCGCGCGGACCAGGTCCTCCTGTGGAGCGCGAAGGTGGTGCCGGGGGCGTTACTGCGGGCCGGGTTCTCCTTCGCCGATCCACAGCTCGAGCCGGCGCTGCGGCGCCTGCTCGATGTCGTGCCCCAGCCCGCGCCGAGCGCCGTGACGTGACGCGTCCCGCCGGATCCCGGCGCTCCGGGACCTCGGCCCAACCGGCGATGATGGCGGCGTGGCCGAGCGAAACCGTGTGACGCCGTTCGGAGAGATCGTCGCGATCGAGCAGCGGGGGATGTTCCTCGGCAACCGAGGGTGCCTGCACCGGGGACGCTCCATCGTGCGGCCCTGGCAGGTCCGCCGCTGGATCACGTGCGCGCTCGAGTTCAAGGGCTGGGTCGCCCCCCGGTGGGAGCCGGGCCGGTGGACGGCGCTGTTCTTCTGGGACGAGGCGGTGGCGCTCGCCGCCGGCCATCGCCCCTGCGCGTTGTGCCGGCGCCCCGCGTACCGCGCGTGGCAGGAGGCATGGGCTCGCGCGTTCGGGCGCCGGCCCGGCGCCGAGGAGATGGATCGACGCCTCCACGACGAGCGGGTGGAGGGTCGCCTCCAGCGTCGACACGTCGCGCCGTGGCGGGAGCTCCCGGTCGGGGCATTCGTCGCGAAAGGCGACGAGCCGGTCCTGGTCCTCGACGATCGTGTCGTGCCCTGGTCCGCGGCCGGCTACGGCTCGGCGATCGGCCGACCGGCGGGCGGCGATGCGGACGTGCTCACCCCGCCGTCCATCCTCGCCGTGCTGGCGAACGGCTACCACCCGAAGATCCACCCCACGGCCGGATGATGAAGGGTCTCTCACCGTCTTCACACGGTGGGTTCATCGCCGCGGGGAACAATGGGACCGAGCGGCGAGGTCGCTGAGGCCGGAATCGAGGGAGGACCGAATGCGGAGAATGGTGACGGTGATGGCGGTGGCGGCGATGTTCCTGACCCTGGGGCCGCCGGCCACGGCCGACGAGATCGTCTGCCGGGGCGAGATCGGCCGGCGGACGGTCGACGACGTGAAGGTCCCGCAGGGCGCGACGTGCACCCTGAGCGGAACGCAGGTCGAGGGCAACGTCAAGATCAACCGGAACGCGACCCTGATCGCCGTCAACGTGCAGGTGGACGGCAACGTCCAGGGCGAGAACGCGAAGAACGTCGTGGTGCGCGCCGGGTCGGTCGTGGGTGGCGACGTCCAGGTCGTCCAGGGCAATCGCGCTCGGGTCATCGGCTCCCGCGTGGGAGGCGACATCCTCTACGACGAGCAGGACGGCCGGGTGGTGGTGAAGCGGACGAAGGTCGGGGGGAACGTCCAGGCGTTCCAGAACACCGGGGGCGTCGTGATCAAGAACAACCGGATCGACGGCAACCTGCAGTGCAAGGAGAACGAACCCCGCCCGGTCGGCGGCGGGAACCGGGTCGAGGGAGACAAGGAGGATCAGTGCTCGCGGCTGTGACCGCCGCCCGAGCCTGACCCCCGACGCAGCCGGTGGGCCGCCCTTCGGGGCGGCCCACCGTCCGTCATCGGAGCGTTCGAGCGCTCGCGCTCAGGCGCCGCCCTCCTCGAGCGTGACCTCGATCGGCGAGTAGTCCTCCCCGGTCGTGTCCACGCCGAGCTCCTCGAGGTTCGCCAGCGCCTCGTTCACGATGTCGTTGGTCCAGGCGCCTTCGTCCGGGGGCTGGGTGAGCACCGTGGCCCCCTCCAGGTTCGGCGTGTTCTGGGCGATCTCCACCGTCCGGTCCCAGGCGGCCTCGTCGATCACGCCGACGCCGTTGGACGCCGGCCAGATGAGCTTGTTGATCTCGTTCATCTGCCAGAGCTGGTGGCTGTCCCCGAGCTGCGACCCTTTGGCCACGACGATGTCGCGGCAGGCCTCGACGGCGTCGCGACAGAAGGCCCAGCCCTGGAGGCTGGCCGTGACGAACCGCACGGCGATGTCGCGGTACGCCTCGTCGCTCTCCAGCCGTTCGGCGTCGGCCCAGATGGCGTCCTGGAGCATGCCGACGCCCTCCTCCTCGTACGAGACCACGTTGAGGTCCTCGGGCTGGTACAGCTCGCCGGTGTCGGGGTTCACGGCCTCGAGCACCTGCGCGTATTCGTTGTACGTCATGGCCTCGGCCGCGTCGATGTCGCCCTGGAGCAGCCCGACCATGTCGAACTGCTGCTGCACGAGCGCGACGTCGGTGGCGGGGTCGAGCCCCACCTTGGCCAGCGCCGCGAAGATCTCGTATTCGTTGCCGAAGCCCCAGTTGCCGATCCGCTTGCCGGCGAAGTCCTCGGGCGAGGTGATCCCGGCCTCGACGAACGACACCTGCAGGGTGCCCGAACGCTGGAACACCTGCGCGATGTCCACGATGTTCGCGCCGGCCTCACGGCTGGCCAGCGCCTTGGGCACCCAGGCCAGCGCGAAGTCCACGGCCCCGTCGGCGAGCTGGGTCTGCGGCACGATGTCGACGCCGCCTTCGACGATCGTGACCTCCAGGCACTGATCGGCGTAGAACCCCTCGTCCTGCGCGGCGAAGTACCCGGCGAACTGAGCCTGGATCACCCATTGGAGCTGGAGGCTGACCTCGTCGACCGACTCACAGTCGCCGGCGTCGCCGCCTCCCCCGCCGTCGTCGCCGTCGTCACCGTCCCCGCACGCCGCCGCCACCCGCGAGATCGCCCGCGCGGCGGCCGCCACCGTCCACCACCGCTTCCCCTTCATGCGCGCTCCCCTCCTCCGGGTTCCCCGTCTCGCTCATCCCCCGCGGGCCCGTCCGCCCTCCCGCGGCTCCTTCTCGAGCCCCCACTCCGGTCGCGCATCATGCCGCATCCCGGTCGCCGCTGCCCACGCCCCCAGGGGTGGCCACG
>DATHVC010000024.1:0-9995 GCA_035461565.1 Actinomycetota bacterium | reverse complement strand
CGTGCGGCCCTCGTCGCCCAGCCGCTGGAAGAGCTCGATCAGCGCCTTGCGCTGGATGGGATCGGCGCCGTTGAGCGGCTCGTCGAGCACGAGCACGCGGGGGTCGCTCACGAGGGCGGCGGCCACCTTCGTGCGCTGGCGCATCCCCTTGCTGAACCCGCCCACCCGGCGGTCCGCCGCGTCCGGGAGACCAACCGCCCGGAGGGCTCGCTCGGGCGCGGCTCGGTCGCGCACGCCGTGGAGGGCGGCCGTGTAGCGCACCAGCTGGCGGGCCGAGAGCACGCCCGGATCGGCGTCCTCCTCGGGGACGAGGGCGATCACGCGTTGAACCTCTCGGCTCGTGCGAGGGTCGAGCCCGTCGACGCGGACGGTGCCGGCGTTGAGAGGCAACATCCCGCTGATGGCACGCATGAGCGTGGTCTTGCCGGCGCCGTTGGGGCCGAGCAGGCCCGTGACCCCCGGACCGAAGGAGCAGGACACCTCGGTCAGCGCGACCTTCGGGCCGAACCACACCGAGGCCCCGTTCAGGACGACGGAGGCGTGCTCGGCGAACGCGGGGTCGCCGGCCGGCGGAGGCGCGGGCAGCGCGCTCACGGGATATCCCGATACCGGAGGGCGAGGTAGCCGAGCGAACCCGCGACGATGACGACGAACGCGAGGATCACGCCGAGACCCGCTCCCTCGGCCCCGCCGACGAGCGAGCTGGGATCGACGTGGCCGAGGAACACGAGGTCGGTGATGCGGAGCGGGATCTCGAGCACGTTGAGGAGCCCCCACAGGCTGCCGTTCTCGAAGAGGTTCGCGACGTCTCTGCCGCCGCCGGCGGAAACGAGGATCGACGACACCGTTGCCGACACGAAGACCGTGGCGAGCAGGGCCACGCCGCCCACGATGCGGCGCGTGGTCGTGGCCGACAGCGCCAGCGCTAGCGCCGCCCAGTACAGGGAGAACAGCGCGACCGCCACCGGCACCTGCCACAACACCTCGGCGTTCTCCGTGAGGAACTCGAGCGCTCCCTCCTCCACGACGAGCATCTGGCCGACGAACAGCACGACCTGGGGCAGGAAGCCGAAGCCGAAGATGATGGCCGTGAGCGCCACGACCTTCGCGGCAACGTAGTCGTTCCCCGTGAGTGGGCGAGCGAAGATCAGTGGCAGGACGCGGTTGCGTCGGTCCGGACACACCAGGTCCGGTGCGGTGACCGCGATGAACAGCAGGAGCGTGGTCGATACCCCCACGTAGTCGTGGAACGTGATCAGGTCGAGGCTCTGTGCCGGAGTGTTCCGCGTGACGTATTTCAGGCCGACGTTGATCACGGCCGGGATCGTGGCGATCGCGAGAAGCGACCACGGCAGGACCTTCTGCCGCCACGACCGGCGCAGGCCGAGGGCGCGGCGGACCGAGAGCCGCACGAGGGCGGCGCGAGCGGCCCCTCGACCGCCGCGTTCGCCTTCGTACGGGCGATACCCCCGGTCGTAGACGGCGCCGGCCGGGAGCGATGGCGCGCTCACGAGGGTGCGTCCAGGAACAGCTCGTCGAGCGACGTCCGCCGCGTCGTCATGGCGTGCAGGGCCAAGCCGAGGTCGTCCGCCCCGTCGCGGACGAGGTCGAGGACCCGGCCCTCGTCGTCGCCGTCGACGCGAACGTCGAGCGACGCGTCGTCGACCAGGTCGACGGCGACGCCGGCGTCAGCGAGGAGATCCGCCAGTTCCGCGGCGCCGCCCTGCACCTCGACCCGGAGCGCTCCCGTGCGATGGAGCAGGGTCTGGGTGGTGGAGGCATGGCGCAGCTTCCCGCCGTCGATCATCACCACCTGGTCGCACACGCGCTGGACGTCGTCGAGCAGGTGCGTGGCGACCAGCGCCGAGATCCCGAAGCCCGCGAGTCGGCCCACGAGCGCCAACATCTCCTCCCGGCCGATCGGGTCGAGGCCGGCGGTGGGCTCGTCGAGGAGCACCACCTCTGGGTCGGCCACGATGGCCTGGGCCAGCTTGGTGCGTTGGCGCATGCCCGTCGAGAAGCCACCGGTCGGTCGGAAGCGGGATTCGTCCAGGCCGACGAGGTCGAGGACCTCGGATGCTCGCTGGCGAGCGGCTCGCGGTGGCAGGCCGGACAACTCGCCGAGGGACGCGACGACATCGGCGGCCGTCTGGTCCGGCGGGAGGCAGTCGTGCTCCGGCATGAAGCCGACGTGGGCTCGGACACCGACGGGATCGTCGGCCACCGCCCGTCCCGCGATCTCGATCGTGCCCGCCGCGGGGCGAAGCTGGCCCAGCGCCAAGCGCAGCAGCGTCGTCTTTCCGGCCCCGTTCGCGCCGACCAGCCCAACGGACCCGCGGGGCACGTCGACGGTCAGCTGGTCGAGCGCGAGGGTCCCACCCGGGTACCGGAACGAGAGCCCCTCGGTGCGCAGAAGAGGGCCGTCCATCATGGGGAACGCGGGCGCCATGCTACCCGGTGGGAAAGTCGGGACGTCCGTCCGGCACGGCGGAGGACCTCGGCGCGCTGCGAGACACCGGGATCCGGCACGCGCCGGGATTCCACCTCGGAGACCCCCTCCCGCTGCCCGAGCCCGATGCGGCCGGCGGGTTCGCGCGAGCCGTCTGATCCGCCGAACGGCGCGGCCCTACGGTCGCGACCGGTCGGGGAGGGCCGACTCGCCGACGTGGCGTTCGAGCCACCGGTTGAGCGGCTGGGACAGGCGGAAGAACTCGACGACGCGGTCTTTGGCGCGCGCCGTGCCGAGCCACGCCCCGGCCGGCCACTCTTGCCACGTGATCAAACCTTTGAACCGCAACAGCTCGATGCGCGGGTGATCCTTGGGGAACCCGCGCGGGGCGGTCCTGAGCATCTCGTGCCCGCTGACCTGGAGACCTGCGTCGCGGGCCCGGGCGACCTCTCTGGCCAACGGCCGGCCGGTCCGATCTGCGGCGACCGCCCGCCGGAACCGCTCGAGCTGGTCGGGTGCCATGTGCCACACGCCGCACCCGGCGCCGAGCCCGTCGGCGGAGAGCTGGACGTACCCGTCCCCGACGACGGCTCCGATGTGGGTCTTGTACGGGGACTTGTCCGCGCTGAAGCGCAGGTCCCGGTACGGGCGGAAGATCCGGCCATCGCCCCACTCCGGCTCCAGCTCGACGAGGAGCTGCTCCATGGGAGCGCGGACGAGCTGCTCGTAGGTCTCCTTGTTGCGAGTCCAGTACGTCTTCGTGTTGTCCGCCTCGAGCCCCTCGAAGAACTCGAGCGCCTCGGCGGGCCATCCGCGAAATGCCATGTCCCTCCTCGTCGCCGAAGCGTCAGAGCCTACCGACCGGGCGTGGTCGCAGCAGGCCCGGGGGCGTGGAGCGGCGCCCGGCCGGTCGGCCGGGCGCCGCGGGTGTTGCCGAGTGAAGTGCTCAGACGCTCACCGGCTCCGGCGACGCGGTCCTCGCGAAGCTCGGGGAGAAGAAGCCGCCCAGCGTGACGCCGATGCCGCCGATGACCAGGCCGAGCACCCCCATCATCAGGCCGAGGCCGATGACGAGGGTCGCGACGTCCCACGCCATGTGGGAGGTGTGCAGGCTCGCCTGGAGGGCCGAGGCCTGGAAGGCCACGTTGCGCAGCGGGTTGGGGACCGGGTTGCCGTCCTCGTCCTTGAGGGCTGCCGCCTCGTCGCTCGTGTCGCCGCCGTCGGCGGCCAGGAACCGACCCATCTCGGCGTACGTCTTGCCACCGGTCGCGTCGAGCGCGTGAACCCCGATGATCTCGGCCATCGCGTGGGCCGTCTCGCCATCCTGCACCACCGCGTTCGGGATGGCCGCGTCCTCGGGCGTGGTGATGTTCTGCGCGAGCAGCTCGGCGCGAACGACGCCGCGGGCGTCGAGCCCTCGAACCGTCGTGTAGACGCCGGCTCCGAGGAACGCGATCCCCACCAGCACCAGCGCGATGGGGAAGGCCTTCTTGAAGACCCGCCGTGCCATGTCCCCTCCTCCTCTCGGGCGGCCGGTCCTCTCGTCCCCGCCGCTTCTGTGTCGATGCAGGAAGGTTCGGGTTTTCCGGCGGCGGGCATTCGGGGCCCCCGGCCCCTTTCCGGTCGGGACTTTCGGTCCGGCCTTCGGGTCCACCGACCCCCCCGGCCGGGACTCCGATCCGGGACCTTCGAGGGCCCACCGGCCCACGCGGGCGCCGCCGCGCCGCCGCCGTGTACGATCAAGGCATCCAACGAATCTGGCCGGTGAACCTCGCCATGGAACAGACCAAACTCTCCGCCACGGCTCGCCGCTCGCTCGAGGAGCGGCTGCGCGAGCTCGACGACGAGCGCATCCCCCGTCTGGAGAACGAGTTGTCCGAGACGGGCGATCCCGTCGTGGAGGCCGCCCTGCGCGCGACCCGCGACGAGGCCGGCCGGGTTCGCGAGGCGCTGGCGCGAGCCACGCCGCTGGAGGACGAGCCCCACGACCCCACCATCGTCGAGATGGGCGACACGGTGACCGTTCGGGAGGAGGGATCGACCGAGCTCGAACGGTTCACGATCGTCGGCGAGCTGGAGGCCCGAATCGACTCCAGCTGGATCTCGGTGAAGTCGCCGCTGGGTTCGGCCCTGCTGAACGGCCGGCTGGGTCAGATCGTCGAGGTCAAGGCGCCCGCCGGGCCCCGGCGCTTCGAGGTTCTCGGCATCGAGCGCTGACCGGCCTCGGTGGCCGCCGTCGGTCCGAGCGAGCACGCTCCCGAACGGGGCACACGGCCGTCGTAGACTCCCCCACTCCATGAAGGTCGTCGAACACCTGGCGAACGCCTCCCGGCCCCTGGTGAGCGTGGAGATCATCCCGCCCCGTCGCGGCGGCGACGTCCGGCGGATCTACGAGGCCGTGGCCTCGATCATGCCCTTCGACCCGCCGTTCATCGACATCACGAGCCATGCGGCCGAGGCGGTCTGGGACGAGCTGCCCGACGGTACGTTCCGACGGCGCGTCACGAGGAAGGCGCCGGGGACGTTCGGCCTGTGCGCCGCGATCAAACATCGATTCGACGTCGATCCCGTTCCACACGTGTTGTGCAACGGGTTCACGCGTGAGGAGACCGAAGACGCGCTGATCGAGCTGCACTACCTGGGCATCGAGAACGTGCTGGTCATCCGGGGGGACGGCGAGCCGCGCCCGCCGGCCGAGGGACGTTCGGTGAACGAGACCGGCCTGGACCTGGTCCGTCAGGTGAGCGACATGAACCGGGGCGTGTATCTGGAGTCCCTCCTCGAAGCGACGCCGACGGACTTCTGCATCGGCGTCGCGGCGTACCCCGAGAAACACGTCGAGGCCCCGAACTTCGAGTGGGATCTCGCGGTCCTGCTCGAGAAACAACGGGCCGGCGCGGACTACGCCGTGACCCAGATCTTCTTCGACAACGAGGCCTACTTCCGGTTCCTCAAGGCGGCGCGGGACCGGGGGATCACGATCCCGATCATCCCGGGCCTGAAGATCCTGACCCGGGCGTCCCAGCTTCAGGTCGTGCCGAAGACGTTCGGCGCCACCGTCCCCGAGCCGTTGGTCGACCAGGTCCGCGCCGCCCCTCCCGATCGGGTCGTGGACGTCGGCGTCCGTTGGGCGCTGGAGCAGACCCGCCAGCTGTTCGAACGTGGCGTGCCGTCGGTGCACTTCTACGTGATGCAGAACACCACGCCGCTCGTCTCTTTGATGGAGCAGCTCGCCGAGCTGTGACCCTCAGGGTCTCTCGGCGATCGCCCGAAGGTGCACGGCCAGCGCGCTCAGGTCGTCCGATCCCATGCCCGCGGCGATCGCGGCCCGGACGCCCTCCCGGTTGACGGTCGCCTGGGGCATCGGAGCGGCGACCTCGTCGGCCAGCTGGAGGATGAGGTCGAGGTCCTTTCCCACCAGGTCGAGGCTGAACGCGACGGGGGTCTCGTCTGGCTGTTCGTAGGCGGCGCGTTTGTACTGCACGAACGGCGCGCCGGCGGCCCCCGAGGCAAAGACCTCGTAGGCGGTGGTGCGATCGACGCCGGCGCGTTCGGCCAGGACGAGGGACTCGGCGAGGGCGGCGTTCAATCCATGGACGAGCGCGTTCACGGCGAGCTTCATCGTCGCGCCCGCCCCGAGCGGTCCCACCGGCAGCAGCTTGGCCGAGAGCGCCTCGAGGACCGGCCGCGCGCGTTCGCGAGCGTCGGGATCGCCCCCCACCATGATGGTGAGCTGACCAGCCTCCACGAGGGAGACGCTCCAGGAGACGGGCGCGTCGAGCACGGTCGCGCCGGTGGCGGCGACGCGCTCGGCCGTGGTGCGGATCGTGGAAGGAGCGATCGTGCTCATCTCGAGCACGACCTGGGGGGCGTGCAGACCCTTGACGGCCTCCTCGAAGACGGCTTCGACCGCGGCGTCGTCGGCGAGGCTGCTGATCACGACCTCGGCCTCGCGCACCGCGTCGGCGGGCGAGGAGGCAACCGGGGCACCGCTGCCCGACACCACCGCGTCGGCTTTGGCGCGGTCGCGGTTCCAGACGACTACGTCGAACCCGGCACGCGTCAGCGTCCCCACCATCGCGCCGCCCATGCGGCCGGTCCCGAGGACGGCGACCTTCATGGGTCCGACGGGTTCACCACGGGAGCGACCAGCCGCCGTCGACGCGGAGCTCGGTTCCGGACACCGACGGGTTCTCCAGGAGGAACACCGCGGCGTCGACGACGTCGGCCATCGTCACCCAACGACCGGTGGCGGCGCGCGCCCGAACGGCCTCGAGCGCTTCGGTCTTGCCGCTCCAGAACGGGCTGTCCCCGACGATGCCGGGGTGGAGCGCGTTCACCCGGATGGGCTTCAGCTCGAACGACATGGCTCGAACGAGCCCGTCCACGCCGTGGTTGACGGTGGTCACCGTGGTGGAGCCGGGGTAGGGCCGCTCCTTGGCCAGGCCGCCGAAGATCAGGATCGACGAGTCGTCGTGAAGGCGGTCGCTCAGGGCGTGCACCACCTCGGTGTAGCCGACGAGCTTCTGTGTCACGAGACGGACGGCACTCGCCGGGTTGTACTCGCGCACGAGGTTCTGGTCGCGGTCGATGCCGGCGAGCACCAACCGGTCGACCCGACCCACCTCGGCGAGCGCCGGGGCGATCACCGCGGGCTCGCTCAGGTCGAACCCCAGGCCGACCGTCCGGTCGCCGAGCTCTGCCGCGGCTGTGGCGGCTCGCTCCGGGTCGCGGCCCGTGAGGATCACCCGCCGCCCGGCGTCCGCGTAGTGCCGGGCCACCTCGAATCCGAGCCCGGTCGTTCCCCCGATCACCACCACGTCTGCGTCGTTCATCGACCCTCCGTCGTCGTTTCGGCGTCGGACACGATCGTCCGTAGGTACTCCCAGTCCCGGGCGAACCGGTACGAGTTGCGAGGCGGCGGGGCCGGGGCCTGCGTCTCGAGCCACCGGACCTTGCCCGGACCGGGGTTCGCGAACCGGTGGACGCAGCCGACGCCGGCCCACGCCACGTCGCCCGGCTCCAGCCGGTACGGCGCCCCGTCGAACTCCGCGTCCACCGCCCCCTCGAGGATCAGATAGGTCTCCTCGAGCGGGTGATCGTGGGCGCCGGTGCCGCCCGCCTCCTGGTACTCGACCATGAACATCGTGGAGTGATGGGCGCCGAGGTCCGAGTCGACCATCATCTTCACCGAGATCCCGACGTAGACGAGCAGGGCCGTCCGCATGCTGGCCGAAACGGCGAGGTCCTCGCGGGTCTGCCTGGCGGGATCCATGTTCTCGGGCGAGATGTGTCCGAACAGACGGTTCCGAGGATCGCGAACGTCCACCGGCACGGCCTCGTGTTCGCGGAACGGCGGCACGAACTGAGTGTCGCCTCCATAGGCCGATCGCGGCTGCGGCGAGGTCATCGTCGCCCATCGGGCGGGAGCGGACGACTCGTTGCGCACCGTGTGCGCCATCCCGAGCGGGATCAGCCCGTAGTCGCCGGGCACCAGACGCGCGGCCGCTTCGGCGGTGCTGAGGACGATCTCGCCCTCGAGCACGTACAGGCTCTCCTCGTAGGAGTGGACGTGAGGCGCCAGGAACCCACCCGGCTCCACCCGTCCGATGCCGAACCCCGTGTGGACCGCGCCGGCGGCCTCGTCCACGACGAGCCATCGCGTGACGCCATCGCTGCGGCCCTCGAAGATGGGCGGGACCGAATACGTCGCCTCGCTCGGTCGGGCGACGAGGTGGCGGGGGCTCACGAGCCCTCCTCTGCGGCGGCGGACTTGCGATCGGCCATCCGTCTCCCCCTTTGTGTTTCCGTTCGCACCCCGAACCGCCGCGGCCGGTCAACGGCCGGGCCGATCAACCCATCGTCGCCTGGACCTTCTCCACGATCGAGTCGGTCGACGGGATCGCGAGATCCTCGAGCACGTCCGTCGCCGGGAGCGGGATGTGCGGGGTGGTGATACGCACGACGGGACCGTCCAGGTCGAAGAACCGCTCCTCGGCCACGATCGAGGCCACCTCGGCGCCCCACCCGCACAGGCGGGGAGCCTCCTCCACCGTGACGAACCGGCCGGTCTTGCTCACCGATCCGAGGATGGTCGTGGTGTCCAGCGGAACCAGCGATCGGACGTCGACGACCTCGGCGTCGATCCCGGCGGCGGCGAGCGGCTCGGCCGCCTCCAACGACTTGGGAACCATGGCGCCGAGCGCGGCGATGGTCACGTCGTTCCCCTCCCGCAGCACCTTGGCCGAGCCGAGCCGGTCGACGATCTCGCCGTCGGGGACGTCTTCCTTCGAGGCGTAGAGGACCTTCGGCTCGACCACGATCACCGGATCGGGATCGCGCACCGCCGCGGCGAACAGCCCGATCATGTCGGTGGGCGTGGACGGGACCACGACCTTGAGGCCGGGGATGGCCATGGCCCAGCCCTCGACGCTCTGGGAGTGCTGGGCACCGAACCGCACCCCGCCGCCGTTGGCCGTCCGGATGACCAGCGGCAGGCCGACCTGTCCGTTCGTCATGTACCGCGCCTTCGCGATCTGGTTGGCGATCATGTCCCAGCAGACCGCGAAGAAGTCGCTGAACATGATCTCGGCGACGGGCCGAAGACCGTTCATCGCCGCTCCCATCACGGCGCCGATGATCGCCTGCTCCGAGATGGGGGTGTCTCGGACGCGGCGAGGGCCGAACCGCTCCTGGAGCCCCTCCGTCGTCTTGAACACCCCGCCCGCCGCGGCGACGTCTTCGCCGATGAAGTACACGGTGGGGTCACGATCCATCTCCTGCGCGATGGCGCGGGCGACCGCTTCGCGGTAGGTCAGCTCCGCCACGCCGACCCCCCGTCCGCCCAGACCTCGGTCTGGAGGATCGCCGGATCCGGGGGCGGCGCCGATCGCGCCTCTTCGGTGGCCCGGTCCACGAGGTCCTCGGCGGCCTTGTCGATCGCGTCGAGCTCGTCGGCGTCCATCCCGTCGGCCAGGAGGCGCTCGCGCAGTGAGGGGATGGGGTCCCGGGCGAGCCACTCGGCGACCTCTTCGTCGGGTCGGTACTTGCCGGGGTCGGCTCGCGAGTGGCCGGTGTGGCGGTACGTCTTCGCCTCCACCAGCGAGGGGCCGCCCCCGCCCCGGGCCCTATCGATGGTCCGAACCGCGACGTCGTGCACCTCGTCGGCGTCGTTGCCGTCCACGACGATGCGCTCCAGGCCGTAGGCAGCCGCCCGGTCGGCCGCGGGGTTCTCGACGGCCGTCACCGAAGAGATGGGCGTGTACTCCATGTAGAGGTTGTTCTCGCACACGTAGACCACGGGGAGCTCCCAGACCACGGCGAAGTTCAGGGCCTCGTGGAAGGCTCCGATGTTCGTCGTGCCGTCGCCGAAGAAACACACCACGACCTGCCCGCTGTCGCGCTCCTTGGCCGCCCAGGCCGCCCCGGCCGCGATCGGCATGTGGGCCCCCACGATCGCGTAGGAGCCCATCGCCCCCTTCGAGACGTCGGTCAGGTGCATCGAGCCGCCTTTGCCGCCGCAGATCCCCGTGCCCCGGCCCAGGAG
>DATHVC010000023.1:0-20159 GCA_035461565.1 Actinomycetota bacterium | reverse complement strand
CGGTGGACCAGTGCAGCGCCTTCATCTCGACCAGGTCGATGACCCCTTGGAAGTCTCCTTCGATGCCCCAGGGGAGCTGGACCACGAGGGGCTCCGCGTGCAGGCGGTCGACCATCATGTCCACCGTCCGCTGGAAGTCGGCGCCGGTGCGGTCCATCTTGTTCACGAAACAGATGCGGGGAACGCGGTAACGATCGGCCTGGCGCCAGACGGTCTCCGTCTGCGGCTCCACGCCGGCGACGGCGTCGAACACGGCGACGGCGCCGTCGAGGACCCGCAGCGAGCGCTCCACCTCAACGGTGAAGTCGACGTGGCCCGGCGTGTCGATGATGTTGATCCAGTGGTCCTTCCAGACACAGGTGGTCGCCGCCGAGGTGATCGTGATCCCGCGCTCTCGCTCCTGGACCATCCAGTCCATCTGCGCGGTTCCCTCATGGACCTCGCCGATCTTGTAGGCCCGGCCCGTGTAGTACAGGATCCGCTCGGTCGTGGTCGTCTTGCCCGCGTCGATGTGGGCCATGATCCCGATGTTCCGGGTCCTGCCCAGCGGGTACTCACGGATGACCAGGCCCTTGCCGGGCCCCTTCGCGATCTTCTCGGCTGCTTTCGCCACGTTCATCTTCTCCGCGGGGAGCGCCATGGGTTCAGCGCCTCCCCTCGTGGAACGCCGGGCCCCGGAGGGACCCGGCCACGGTCTGCTCGTCGATCACCATCGGTAATGCGCGAACGCGCGGTTCGCCTCGGCCATCTTGTGCATGTCCTCACGCCGCTTGACCGAGACACCCTGGCCGTTGGCGGCGTCCATGATCTCTCCGACGAGGCGCTCGGCCATCGAGTGCTCCTTGCGGGCTCGCGAGTTGTTCACCAGCCACCGCAGCGCGAGCGTCGTGCCGCGCGCAGGGCGGACCTCCACCGGGACCTGGTAGTTGGCGCCTCCGACCCGTCGAGACCGAACCTCGAGGAGGGGCCGAACGTTCTCGACCGCCTTCTTCAACGTGATGACCGGATCGTTGGCGGTCCGTTCGCTGATGACCTCCAGAGCTTTGTACACGGTGCGCTCGGCCAGGGTCTTCTTGCCGTTGAGCAACACCTTGTTGATGAGCTGGGTCACCAGCACGTTCTGGTAGACGGGATCCGGAACGATGTCCCGATGCGCGGCCGGGCCCTTGCGCGGCATCGTTACTCGCCGCCCTTCTTGGCGCCGTACCGGGACCGCGCCTTCTTCCGATCCCGAACCCCGGCGGTGTCGAGCGTGCCGCGAACGATCTTGTAGCGCACGCCGGGCAGGTCACGCACCCGGCCCGCTCGTACGAGCACGATGGAGTGCTCCTGCAGGTTGTGGCCGACCCCGGGGATGTACGCCGTGACCTCCACCTGGGAGGTCAGCCGAACCCTCGCCACCTTGCGGAGCGCCGAGTTCGGCTTCTTCGGAGTGGTCGTGTAAACGCGCGTGCAGACGCCCCGCCGCTGCGGGGAGCCCTTGAGGGCGGGAGCCTTGGTCTTCTCTTTCGGCCGCTTCCGGCCGGACCGAACGAGCTGCTGGATCGTGGGCATGGTCCTCTCGTCTGCACTCTCGACTTGTCAACGGAACCGGGGGCCCGACATCGATGAAGCCGGACCGCGGGCCCGGCTTCCAGGTGAACCGCTGTGGCGCAGGTTGACCCTCGACGTCCCCCTGGAAGCGCGCTGAATGTCGGGCCCGCCCGCCGAGCCCGACGCGAACAATGAGGCTACTAGGCACGACTCATGCGTGTCAACGCGCTGCTAGCCTCGGGCCGTGCCTGCCGAGCGGCTCGACCTGGTCCGCCTGACCGACGTAGCCGAACGTTCGGCGCTCGCGGGCGGCCGGGTCGTGTTGGAGGGCGCCGGCGCCGGCGCCGCCGCCGAACGGAAAGGGGCCGGCGACTACGTCACCGAGGTCGACCGGGCCAGCGAGCGGACCATCGGGAGAATGCTTGCCGAGGCAACCCCTGACCTCCCCCTGGTGGGCGAGGAGGCCGGGGGGGCGCCGGGCGACCGCTGGTGGGTGGTGGATCCCCTCGACGGGACGACCAACTTCTTGCGCCGGTTCCCCGCCGTGGCGGTGTCGGTGGCGCTGGTCGAGAACGGCCGTCCGGTGGTGGGTGCCGTCCACGGGCCGTTCCTCGGGGAGACCTACGTCGGCGCCCGAGGCCTGGGCGCCTTCGCGGTCACGCCGGACGGAGAGCGACAGCGCCTCTTCGTCTCGGATCGACCTCCCGAGGGTGCGGTCGTGGGCACGGGTTTCCCGTTCCGGCGGAAGGATCTGTTGCCCCGGTACCTGGGCGTGATGCGTGCGGCCCTCGAGCGGTTCGAAGACCTACGCCGTCCCGGCGCCGCGGCCCTGGATCTGGCCTGGGTGGCGGCGGGGGTCTTCGACGGCTTCTTCGAGCTCGCGCTGAACGCCTGGGACGTCGCCGCCGGGGCCGTGCTGATCGAGGAGGCCGGCGGCGTCGTCACCGACTGGGACGGCGGCGACGGCTACCTGGGCGGGGACATCCTGGCGGGCTCGCCCGCGGTGCATGCCGAGCTCTTGGCGCTCGCCCGCGAGCGCGGGGCCGGGACCTGATCCGGCGACCTGCCAGGACCCTCACAGAATCGACGCAGGTGTTTGTTGTGAGGGTCCACACAACTCACGGGGAGACGACCCAACCCTACACATCCCACCCGACGGCTCGCCTGCCCCGATGTCCGCTTGTCGGTGGCAACCGGTATGAAGGGCCGCACACATGATCAGACTCGACCCACATCCATCCGAGCTGATCTCCGCCGAGCGGTTTCTCCACCGCCGACTGCGGAACCGGCTGAACGACGCCCTCGACGGGCACGGGTTCTCGTACTCGCAGTTCGAGGTGATGGTGCTGCTCGAAAGCCGGCCGAGACTGCACGCGGGCGAGATCGCCCGGCTCATGCGACTGTCGCGGCAGTCGATCCGCGGCCTCGTACACAAGCTCTCCGGGGGCGGGCTCGTCGACATCGGCCCGCCGGACGGCGGCATCCGCGCCATCGAGCTGACCGATCTCGGCCTACGCCGGGCCCGCACCGCCTGGCGAGTCCTCGACGGGACGGTTCACGCCGCCCTGGCCCAGATCCCGGGGCCGGAGCGCCGCACGATCCTGGAAGCGATGGAGCGGTGCGAGCGAACACTCGCACCGCTCCGACCACCGTGGTGGCTCGACTGAGCGGAGCCCCTACTCCTCCGGCGCGTACGAGCCGCCGAGCATCCGCTCGGCCTCCTCGCGGGTGATGCCCGCCAGGACCGGCTCGCCCGTCCCGTCCCCGGCCTCGGCCGCCTGCTCGGCGAGCTCGCGCTGCCGGGCCAGCCAGTACTCCGGGATGGCCTCCGGCTTGACCCGCACCTGCACGTTCCGGTAGCGGCTCATGCCGGTACCCGCCGGGATCAGCTTACCGATGATCACGTTCTCCTTCAGCCCGAGCAGGCCGTCGGAGCGCGCCCCGATCGCGGCTTCGGTCAGGACCCTCGTGGTCTCCTGGAAGGAGGCCGCCGAGAGCCAGGAGTCCGTGGCCAGAGAGGCCTTCGTGATCCCGAGCAGCTGCGGCCGGGCCGTGGCCGGCTGGCCGCCGTTCTCGACCGTTTCCCGGTTCTGGCTCTCGAATCGCCGCCGGTCCACCAGGTCCCCCGGCAGGAACTCCGTGTCGCCGGGCTCGATGATCTGCACCTTGCGCAGCATCTGGCGGACGATTAGCTCGATGTGTTTGTCGTGGATCGTGACGCCCTGGCTCCGATACACCTGCTGGACCTCCTCCACCAGGTGGTTCTGGAGCGCCTGCACGCCTTCGATCCGCAGCTTCTCATGGGGATTGACCGACCCCTCGGTCAGCTGTTGTCCGACGTCGACCGAGTCGCCATCGCCGACGAGGAGCCGGGCTCGCAGGCCGACCTTGTACTGCACCTGGTCGCCGTCCTCGGAGGTCACCGTCAGACGGCGCTCCTTCTTCTCCTCGTCGTCTTCGATCTGCACCGTGCCGGGGAGCTCCGTGATGAGCGCTTCACCTTTGGGCCGACGGGCCTCGAACAGCTCGACGACCCGGGGCAGGCCGTGGGTGATGTCTTCACCCGCGACCCCGCCGGTGTGGAACGTCCGCATCGTGAGCTGGGTGCCGGACTCGCCGATCGACTGGGCGGCGACGATGCCGACCGATTCGCCGATGTCCACCAGCCGGCCGGTCGCCAGCGACCATCCATAACACAGCCGGCAGACCCCGTATTCGGCCTCACAGATGGTCGCGGAGCGGACTCGCACCACATCCACGCCCGCCTCGATCAGCTTGTCACCCAGCTTGTCGTCGATCTCGTTGCCGCGCGACGCGATCTTCTTTCGGTCCGGGCCCTTCACGTCTTCGGCCAGCACCCGTCCGAACAACGACGTGTCGAGGTGGGCGTTCGGCTCGCGGGTTCCCCTGGGGGTCTCGTAGCTGACGGCGACCGGCACCGAACGGTCCGTGCCGCAGTCCTCCTCGCGAACGATCAGCTCCTGGGAGACGTCCACCAGACGCCGGGTGAGGTATCCCGAGTCCGCCGTCCGCAGCGCCGTGTCGGCCAGCCCCTTCCTGGCCCCGTGCGTCGAGATGAAGTATTCGAGCACCGACAGCCCCTCGCGGAAGTTGGACTTGATCGGACGGGGGATGATCTCGCCCTTGGGGTTGGCCACCAGGCCACGCATGCCCGCGATCTGACGGATCTGCATGATGTTCCCGCGGGCTCCGGAGTTCGCCATCATGTAGATCGGGTTGGTCTTGCCGAACTGCGCCTCCATGGCGTCCTTGACCTCGTCGGTGGCCTGCGTCCAGATCTCGATGAGCTCCTGCCGGCGCTCGTCGTCGGTAATGATCCCCTTGCGGTACTGGGACTCGATCTTCGACGCCCGGCCCTCGTAGCTGTCGAGGATGGTCGCCTTGTCCGGTGGCGTGGTGACGTCCTCGATGCCGAGCGTGACCCCGGCGCGCGTGGCGTAGTGAAAGCCGATGTCCTTCAGGGCGTCCAGGATCGTCTCCACCTGGCTCCGGTCGTAACGATGCACGCAGGCATCGACGAGGCGGCCGACGTCACCCTTCATCAGCGGCCGGTTCACGTACTCCTCGCTGTCGGGGAAACACTGGTTGAACAGGATCCGGCCGACCGTGGTCTCCACGACCGGGACGCGGGTCACGCCGTCCTGGCCGTCGACCTCGACGGTCTCCGGCAACATCTCGGGGGGCAGCGCCTTGCCGGGCATCCGCACCTTCACCACCGTGTGCAGGCCGACGAGTCGGTGGTCCAGGGCCATGAGGGCCTCGTCCACCGAGGAGAACCGCGGAATGGCCTCGTCGGACTCCGGCGGTTCGGGCTCGAGCGTCAGGTAGTAGATGCCGAGCACCATGTCCTGGGTCGGCACGGCGATGGGGCGCCCGTGCGCCGGGGACAGGATGTTGTTCGTCGACAACATCAGCACCCGCGCCTCTGCCTGCGCCTCGGCAGACAGCGGCACGTGGACCGCCATCTGGTCGCCGTCGAAGTCGGCGTTGAACGCGGTGCAGACCAGGGGATGGATCTGGATGGCCTTGCCCTCGACCAACACGGGCTCGAACGCCTGGATCCCGAGGCGGTGGAGCGTCGGCGCCCGGTTCAGCAGCACCGGGTGCTCCTTGATGACCTCCTCGAGCACGTCCCAGACCTGCGGCCGGGCGCGCTCGACCATGCGCTTGGCGCTCTTGATGTTCTGCGCCAGCGCCTGGTCCACCAGCCGCTTCATGACGAACGGCTTGAACAGCTCCAGCGCCATCTGCTTGGGCAGGCCGCACTGGTGCAGGCGGAGCTCCGGGCCGACCACGATGACCGAGCGCCCCGAGTAGTCCACGCGTTTGCCGAGCAGGTTCTGGCGGAACCGCCCCTGCTTGCCCTTCAACATGTCGGACAGGGACTTCAGCGGCCGGTTGCCCGGGCCCGTGACCGGACGCCCGCGCCGGCCGTTGTCGAACAACGCGTCCACGGCTTCCTGGAGCATCCGCTTCTCGTTGTTGACGATGATCTCGGGAGCCTGAAGGTCGAGCAGCCGCTTCAGGCGGTTGTTCCGGTTGATGACCCGGCGGTACAGGTCGTTCAGGTCCGAGGTGGCGAACCGCCCGCCGTCCAGCTGCACCATCGGTCGAAGATCCGGCGGGATGACCGGCACGGCGTCCAGGACCATCCCCATCGGGGAGTTCCGGCCCTCGACGAAGTTCGTGACGACCTTGAGCCGTTTGATGGCCTTCAGCCGGCGCGTGCCCTTGCCGTTGGCGATCTGGTCGCGGAGGTTCTCGGCCTCCTCCTCCAGTCCCAGGTCCTGGAGCAAGCGCTTGATGGCCTCGGCGCCCATGCCGCCGTCGAAGTAGTCGCCGAACCGCTCGCGGAGCGACCGATAGACGGCGTCGTCGGCGACGAGCTGCTTGACGCGCAGGTTCTTGAAGGCCGCCAGCGTCTCGTCGAGGTGGTCGGTCTCGCGTTTGGTCATCTCCGTGATGCGCTCGATGTCCCGCTGGGCCTCCCGACGAGCCGCGGAGAGCTGGGCACCCTTGGCGCCTTCGCCCTCGAGCTCCTTCAGCCGATCCTCCAGCTCACCCAGGCGCTTCTTGATGTCGTCGTCGCGCTCGGCCTCGAGCTCGCGCTTCTCCTCCTCGATCTGGGTCTCGATCTCGGGGAGGTCCTTGTGCCGGCGCTCCTCGTCCACCCGGGTGATGACGTAGGCGGCGAAGTAGATGATCCGCTCGAGGTCCTTCGGGGCGATGTCCAGGAGGTAGCCGAGCCGGCTCGGGACGCCCTTGAAGGACCTGATGTGCGTGACCGGGGCCGCCAGCTCGATGTGGCCCATGCGGTCGCGCCGGACCTTGCTGCGGGTGATCTCCACCCCGCAGCGCTCGCAGATGATGCCCTTGAACCGGACGCGCTTGTATTTGCCGCAGTGGCACTCCCAGTCCCGCGTCGGACCGAAGATCCGCTCGCAGAACAGGCCGTCCTTCTCCGGCTTCAGCGTCCGGTAGTTGATCGTCTCCGGCTTCTTGACCTCGCCGTTGGACCAGGCCCGGATCTGGTCGGCCGTGGCCAGGCCGATCCGGATCTCGTCGAAATAGTTCACGTCAAGCACGTAGCAGGCCTCCTCGCAGACCTCGCCCTTCCACTCTGTTCAACAACCCCCTGTTCCCGGGGAGCATGGGGTCAGTCAAAGTCCGCCCCCGCCGGCTCCCGGCGCGACAGGTCGATGCCGAGCTCCTCCGCGGCGCGGAACACGTCCTCGTCGGTCTCCTTGAGCTCGATCTCCTCACCCTCGGCCGAGCGGACCTCGACGTTCAGGCAGAGCGACTGCATCTCCTTGATCAGGACCTTGAAGGACTCGGGGATCCCGGGCTCCGGGATGTTCTCGCCCTTCACGATGGCCTCGTAGACCTTCACCCGGCCCAGGACGTCGTCCGACTTGATCGTCAGCAGCTCCTGGAGGGCGTAGGCGGCGCCGTAGGCCTCGAGCGCCCACACCTCCATCTCGCCGAACCGCTGGCCGCCGAACTGGGCCTTTCCGCCGAGCGGCTGCTGCGTGATCATCGAATACGGGCCCGTGGACCGAGCGTGGATCTTGTCGTCCACCAGGTGGAGCAGCTTCAGGATGTAGGCGACGCCGACCGTGACCGGCTCCTCGTAGGGCTCGCCGTTGCGGCCGTCGAACAGCGTCGCCTTGCCGACCTCGTCCACCAGCCGGATGCCGTCTTTGTTCGGGTGCGCCCCACGGATGGCGTCGAGGATCTCGTTCTCCCGCGCCCCGTCGAAGACCGGCGTCGAGACGTACACGGGCCCGTCGTGCTCCTGGCCGTCCATCCGGAAGCCAACCAACCCGGCCCACCCAAGGTGGGCCTCGAGCACCTGCCCGAGGTTCATCCGGGACGGGACCCCAAGCGGGTTCAGGATGATGTCCACCGGGGTGCCGTCGGCCATGAACGGCATGTCCTCCTCGGGCAGGATCGTCGAGATGACGCCTTTGTTCCCGTGGCGGCCGGCCAGCTTGTCCCCGTCGGAGATCTTGCGCTTCTGGGCCACGTAGACCCGAACGAGCTGGTTCACGCCGGGTGGGAGCTCGTCGCCGTCTTCCCGGGTGAACACCCGGACGCCGATGACCTTCCCGCTCTCGCCGTGCGGAACCTTCAACGAGGTGTCCCGGACCTCACGCGCCTTCTCGCCGAAGATCGCCCGAAGGAGTCGCTCCTCGGGCGTGAGCTCGGTCTCCCCCTTCGGGGTGACCTTGCCGACCAGGTAGTCGCCGGTGTTGACCTCGGCGCCGATGCGGACGATCCCCCGCTCGTCGAGGTCCTTCAGGATCTCCTCGGACACGTTTGGGATGTCGCGGGTGATCTCTTCGGCGCCGAGCTTCGTGTCGCGGGCATCGACCTCGTGCTCCTCGATGTGGATCGAGGTCAACACGTCGTCTTTCACCAGGCGCTCGGAGATGATGATGGCGTCCTCGTAGTTGTGCCCCTCCCATGGCATGAACGCCACGATCAGGTTCCGGCCCAGCGCGAGCTCGCCGGACTCCGTCGAGGGGCCGTCGGCGATCACCTGGTTCTTCGCGATCTTGTCGCCCTCGGCCACGATGGGCTTCTGGTTCATCGAGGTGCCCTGGTTGGAGCGGCGGAACTTCTCGAGCCGGTACGTCCGGAGGTTGCCGGTCCGCTCGCGGATCACGATCTCCTCGGCGGAGACGTCCTCGACGGTCCCCGCCTCCTCGGCCAGGACCACGTCGCCGGCATCCACCGCCGCCCGGAACTCCACGCCGGTCCCGACGATCGGCGCCTCCGACCGAAGCAGTGGCACGGCCTGACGCTGCATGTTGGCGCCCATGAGGGCCCGGTTGGCGTCGTCGTGCTCCAGGAACGGGATCAGGGCCGCGGCCACCGAGATGATCTGCTTGGGCGAGACGTCCATGTAGTCGATCTCGCTCGGTGGCACCTGATCCACCTCGCCGCCCTTGCGCCGCACGAACACCTCGGGGTCGGTGAACGTCCCGTCCGCTCCGAGGGCGGCGTTGGCCTGCGCGATGACGTGCCGGTCCTCCTCGTCTGCCGAGAGGTAGTCGATCTTGTCGGTGACCTTGCCGTTCACCACCCGCCGGTAAGGCGTCTCGACGAAGCCGAACTGGTTGATCCGACCGTAGGTCGAGAGCGAGCCCATCAGGCCGATGTTCGGGCCCTCCGGCGTCTCGATCGGGCACATCCGGCCGTAGTGGCTGGGGTGCACGTCGCGGACCTCGAACCCGGCGCGTTCGCGCGACAGACCGCCCGGGCCGAGCGCCGAGAGCCGACGCTTGTGGGTCAGGCCGGCCAGCGGGTTGGTCTGGTCCATGAACTGCGAGAGCTGGGACGTCCCGAAGAACTCCTTGATCGAGGCCACGACCGGGCGGATGTTGATCAGGGTCTGGGGCGTGATGGCCTCGACGTCCTGGGTGGTCATGCGCTCGCGCACGACCCGCTCCATCCGGGACAGGCCGATCCGGATCTGGTTCTGGATCAGCTCACCCACCGACCGCAGCCGGCGGTTGCCGAAGTGGTCGATGTCGTCGGCCTCGAACCCTTCCTCGCCCGCATGCAGCTTCACCAGGTAGCGGACGGTCTTGAGCATGTCCTCGTAGGACAGGATGCCCTTGTACTTCGGCCCACCGTCTCCCTGCTCGTCCTTCTGGAGCTCGGCCCACACGCGGAAACGCGGCTGGTCCCACCCCTTCTTGTCGGGGTTGTCCAACTCCGTCATCTGCTTGGCACGGGCCCTGAGCTGCGACTGGAGGACGCCCCGGGCCGCCTCCAGCTTCTTGTTCATCTTGTAACGGCCCACACGCGCGAGGTCGTAGCGTTTGCGGTTGAAGAACAAGTTCTCCAGCAGGGTTCGGGCCGACTCGGCGGTCGGCGGCTCACCCGGGCGAAGCTTCCGATAGATGTCCTCCAACGCCTCCTCGGGGGTGGTGACGTGGTCCTTCTCGAGGGTGTTCTTGATCGACTGGGCGTTGTCGAACAGCGCCAGGATCTCGTCCTCGGACCATCCGAGCGCCTTGAGGAGCACCGTGACGTTCTGACGGCGCTTGCGGTCGATCCGCACGCCGACCGTGTCCTTCTTGTCGATGTCGAACTCGAGCCATGCTCCCCGCGAGGGAATGATCTTGGCGATGTACACATCGCGATCGGAGGTCTTGTCCGGCTCCCTACTGAAGTAGACGCCGGGCGACCGGACCAGCTGCGAGACGACGACGCGCTCGGTCCCGTTGATGATGAACGTGCCCCGTTCGGTCATCATGGGGAAGTCCCCCATGAAGACCTCCTGCTCCTTGATCTCGCCGGTGGCCTTGTTCACGAACATGGCCTCGACGAACAGCGGGCGGCTGAAGGTCTGGTCCTTGTCCTTGCACTCCTCCTCCGAGAACTTCTGGTCCTTGAAGGTGTGAGTGCCGAAATGGAGCTGGAACTGCTCGGTGAAGTCCTCGATCGGGGAGACTTCCTCGAGGACCTCCTTCAACCCCTCGGCCAGGAGCCAGTCGAAGGACTCCCTCTGGATGCCGACGAGGTCCGGGAGCGGAAGCACCTCGTCCAACTTGGCGAAACTGACACGGTCGCGAACAGGGACGAGCGAGTCAGGCAAGAACGATCCCTCCCCTAGGGTTAGGCGCGAACACGCCTGGAATCAGGGCATGCAGAACGCGGCACGGCAAACGATCAGTGTAGGTGCGCGTACGCGCAGCGTCAACCCCCGGGGTGGGGACCCCGGTCCACGCGGCGAGAGGTTACTCCTCGGCGGGGGCCGTGGTCAACCCGTCTCGGCGGGTCCGAGGTGGATCACTCGGCTGCGCCCGACACCCCTGCCGGGGCGCTGACCTGGGAAAGCGCCGGCGTCTCTGATGGGTTCGCCGCCGAATCGGCCGTCCCGGCCACCCGGCTCTCGTCCACCATGCCGAGGGCTCGCGCGATGTCCGCCACGGCGTTGCCCAACGCCATCGCCTGGTCGCTCGACCCGATGCGGACCCCCCGGGCGGTCAGGACGTTGAAGAACTCCTCCATGAGCGCGCGGTCGTCGCCGAGGAGTGAGGCCTCGGAGACCTTCAGCGCCCGGGCGAGGCGCTCCAGCGTCTGGATGGACGGTGCCACATGGCCGTTCTCGTACCTCGACAGACGCGCCTTGGGGATGCCCGAGATCTCCTCGAGGTCCGACTGCGACAGGCCGGCCTTGATCCGTGTGGCCCGCAGCCGCTGTCCGAACGTTCGCTCCTCGTTCATATGCCCTGAACCCCCCTGCCAGGTTGCGTCAGCAACCTACCCTGCGGAGTCTACGGCCGCAAAGGCACGTGGCGGGGCCGAGGCCCCCACACCCGGAGCTGGACGAACGCCCTATTTCACCTCGACCGTTCCGCCCGCGGCCTCGATCTGCTCCTTGGCCTTGTCGGCAGTCTCCTTGTTGACCTTCTCCAAGACCGGCTTGGGGGCCCCGTCCACCAGATCCTTGGCCTCCTTGAGCCCGAGGCTTGTGAGCGCCCGGACCTCCTTGATGACCTGGATCTTCTTGTCGCCGGCGGCGGTGAGGACGACGTCGAACTCCGTCTGCTCCTCCGCCTCCTCGGCACCCGCGGCGGCAGCTCCTGGGGCGGCGGCCATCATCATCGGTGCGGCCGCGGCGGCCTGCACGTCGAACGTCTCCTCGAACTTCTTGATGAAGTCCGACAGCTCGAGCAGCGTCATCTCCTTGAACTGCTCGAGCAGGTCGTCGGCGGTCATCTTCGCCATCGATCACTCCTCCTGGGTCGATTCGGAGGGCTCCCCCTCCGACGTCTGTTCCGCTCCGGAAGCTTCGGCCTCCTCCGTCGAATCCATCCCGAGCTCCTCGCCGGCCGCGGGCCCTTCGCCGGTGGCGGGCTCATCCTCGGCCGAGGGCAGCTTCTCCCGGAACGCCTCGAGCAGGCCGAGGAACCGACCCTGGAGGGCCTGGAACATCGATGCTGCCCGGACCATCTCGGACTTTGCCATCCCCGCGAACTTCGAGAGCATGACCTCCCGCGACTCGAGCGTCGCCAACGCCTGAGCGGCGGCCTGGTCGAGCACCTTCCCTTCGAGGAAGGCGCCTTTGAGCACCAGCGCGGGGAACCGCTTTGCTGCGTCCATCACCTTCTTCGCCGCGGCCACGACGTCGCCGTCCACGAACGCCACCGCGGTGGTTCCGGTCAGCAACGTCGCGAGCTCCTCCACCCCGGCCTCACCGGCGGCCCGCTGCATCAGGGTGTTCTTCACCACCGAGAACCGCGCCGTGTCCGAGAGCGAGCGGCGAAGCTCCGTGGCGTCATGCACGCTCAGCCCTCGGTATTCGGCCAGGAGCAGTGCCTCGGCTCCCTGGATCCGCTCCTTCAGGGCCGCGACCTTCTCGATCTTCTCTGCGTTCGGCATCGAGCCTCCACAACGAAAAACGCCCCCGCAGACATCGCGGAGGCGTACGTGGTGGCACGTCCTTCGCCTCGGCAGGTACCGGCGTGGCCGGATTGTGCAACGCCCCTGCTGTCTGCGGCCTGTTCAGGGTACCGGCGGCGCGCTCGCGCCGACAACGAACCGGGTGAGGATACTCACCCTTCGATGTGGCCGACGTTCACTCCGCTGTTGGGCAGACCAACGTACGCCTGGAGGCTCCACGTCCCGCTTCCCCTCTGCCGATCGGCGGTCACCGACCCTGCTCGATCAGGAGGAAGCCCAGGTTGGTGAGACGGAGCGGGGCCGGGACGAGCTCGATCAGGCGGTGCAGCTGGGTCCGAGCCTCGAGGAGCGGATCGACCCGGGGATCTTCGAGGGCGAAGAGACCCCGTAGCCCAGGCAAGCCCCGCGAACGTCGCCGCGCCGATCAGCAGGAGCAGGTCGTACCGCGGGAACGGCACGTACCGGAACTCGATGTCGTGACGCCCCGGCGGCAGGAGCCGGCCCACGAACGACGGCGCGAACATCTGCGGCTCGAGCGGTCGGCCGTCCACGATGACTGCCCATCGGTTGTCGAACGACGACTTCAGGATCACGGCGCCCGGCCGTTCGAGCTCGACCGTCGCCGAGGCGCGACCGTCGGCGAGCGCCAACTCCACCGACAGCACGGATCCGGGCCGGTCGGCGGGCGGTTCGTTTCCGGGCGCCGTGGCGCTCGGAGCGGCGAGCCCGGCGAACGCGATCGCCGGGTGCACGCTGGCTCCGGGGAGCTCCGAGCTCAGCCACGGGGCGATCTGCACGCCGAGATCCGTTCGGTCGGCCTCGATGGGTTCCCCGGTGTCGACGACCTCGACGGCCCCTTCGACCGGCATCCGCCACAGCTCGTGCCGACCCCGGGTCGCCACGAGCTCACCTCGCGACGGATCGGGGCGGTCGGACGGCTGGATCAGATACCGAACGTCGAAGAGGTCGAAGTGGTTCGGGTTGGCGTCGCGGAATCGGTATTCGGCCGGCGACGAGAGCGACCACGTCGGTCGGGTGAACCCGAGGCCTTCGGCATCCAGGTTCAGGAGCTGGGCATAGCCGGGTACCTGGCCGATCCGGTATTTCGCGCCCCAGTTCGATCTCGAGCCGGCGTAGATCCGGCCCGGACCAGACCCTTCGGCTCTGCGGACGAGCGCCGCCATGTCGGCGCCATCGGTTGCCTCGGCCGCCCGCTGCTCGCGCATCCACTCGGCCCCCTGCGCCGCCCAGGCCTGCCGTTCCCACCACGCGGGTCCCAGGATCGCGACACCCAGAACCACCAACCCCGTCAGCACCGCGCGTGGTGACGGGACGCGCGACCGCAGGCGGACGAACACCATCCGGCCGAGCCAGGCGAGCACCACCCCCATCAGGTAGAGACCCGCCAGGTGGAAACCGAACACGTAACGCCGCAGGAACAAGTCGCCCGAGCCCGGAAGCAGCCGGAGGAGTGGCCCGAGGGTCGAGCGCCCGAAGAACAGCAGGAGGGAGAGCAGCCCGACCGCGGCGATCGCTCGGGCCCGCTCGTCACGACGCCAACGGATCGCGCACCAGATGAGCCCGATCGCGAACAGGATCGTGAGGATCGGGAACCGGTTCCGGTCGAAGATCTCCCCCGACACGAGCCAGGAAAGGATCCGCCCGGCGCCGAACGAGTCGTAGAACACCCGTCCGCGAGAGAACTCGTCTTGGATGGTGAAGGCCCGGTCGGCCAGGAGCGGCACCACCACCCAGGCCCCGATCAGGAGCGAGCCGGTCCCCACCAAGGCGGCGCGCCGGACGCGCTCGAGCAGGCGGGTGGGTCGCAGGATGGCGAACACGCCGAGCGATACCAGCGCCAGATACCCGGTGAGCAGGTGCACGGCGACGGATAGGGCCACCGCGAGCGCCGCCCACGCGTAGGAGCGACCCCGCACGACCGCTCGGTACCCGAACCCCCACGCCAGTGGGAGCAACCACATCCCCCACAGCTGCGTCCAGGTCCCGTACCCGCGCCACGCGTAGCTCCCCCACTCGTAGCCGAGGGTCGGCGCGCTCACGACGAGCGGGGACACCAGCGCCGCGGCGGCCGAACGCCATCGGCCCAGCCCGAAGAGTCGGCCGCCGGCGAACACGGCGAGCGGCCAGAGCGCCAGCCCGAGGTACAGCGTCAGCGAATACGCGCGGTGCGACCCGAGCGGGATGGCGACGAGACCGGTCAGCACGTGCGGCAGGCTCTGGTAGTGGTGGAACCGGGACGACCCCATCCCGAGCTGCGGGTACCAGCCATCGAGAGGCAGATGTCCCCCGCGCCAGCGGTCCTCGGCCCACGCGATCATCGAGCGGTGGACCGTTCCGTCGTTCAGGTTCGGGACGGGGCTCGCTTCGGCTCGCAGCACCCACAGGTTGAACAGGATGGTGAAGGCCACGATGGCCCACGGCCCGGACCGGTGAACCGCGTTCCGCACGCGGCAGACGCTACACCGTGATCGGTTGCGACTCGGTGTCCTTCATCCGGTTCGTGTCGACCGAGATGCCGGGGCCCATCGTGGTGCTCAACGTGAGCCGCTTGACGTATTTCCCCTTGGCCGCCGACGGCTTGGCCCGGAGGATCTCTTCGACCACGGTCAGGTAGTTCTCGAGCAGCTGCTGCTCCGAGAAGGACTTCTTGCCGATCACCGCGTGAACGTTGCCGGTGCGGTCGGTCTTGTACTCGATCTTCCCGCCCTTGATGTCCTGAACGGCTTTGGCGATGTCGTTGGTCACGGTGCCGCTCTTGGGATTCGGCATCAGGCCGCGCGGGCCGAGGACCCGGCCGGCCTTTCCGACCGCGGCCATCATGTCGGGCGTGGCCACGGCGGCCTCGAAGTCGATCGTCCCGCCGATCACCTGCTCGACGAGGTCCTCGCCTCCGATCACGTCCGCGCCCGCGTCGCGAGCCTCGGTGGCCTTGGGTCCCTGGGCGAACACCGCAACTCGCACCGACCTGCCGGTGCCGTTCGGCAGGGAGACCGTTCCGCGGACGAGCTGGTCGGCCTTGCGCGGGTCCACGCCGAGGCGGAACGCGATCTCGACGGTCTCGTCGAACTTGGCCCCCGGGAACTCCTTGATCGCCCGGATGGCCTCGACCGGGAGATACTCCCGCTCACGGTCGAGCAGCTTGGAGGCGGACTCGTACCGTTTGCCGCCTCTCATTGCGCCACCTCCACACCCATGCTGCGAGCCGTTCCGGCGACGATGCGCATCGCCATCTCGACGTCGTTGGCGTTCAGGTCGTCCATCTTCTGTTCGGCGATCCGGCGGAGCTGGTCCTGCGTGAGCCGACCGACCTTCGTCCGGTTGGGCTCGCCCGAGCCCTTCTCGAGCCCCGCGGCTTGTTTGATGAGCTCGACCGCCGGGGGCTGCTTGGTGATGAACGTGAACGAGCGATCCTCGAAGATCGTGAGCTCGGCCGGGATGACCTGCCCGGCCTGCGCCTGCGTCCGCTCGGTGTACTGGCGGCAGAACTCCATGATGTTCACGCCGTGTTGCCCGAGGGCCGTGCCCACCGGCGGGGCTGGGGTGGCCTGGGCGGCACGGATCTCCAGCTTGACCACGGCGAGGACTTTCTTCTTCGGGGGCATCTACCAACGTCACCTCCTGCGGTCCCAGCGGCCGTGCGGCCTCCCGCATCGTTGGTTCGTCTCGTCTAGACCTTCGCCACCTGGTCGAACGACAGCTCGACCGGCGTCTCTCGGTCGAAGATGTTGACGAGCACCTTGAGCTTGCTCTGGTCGAGGTTGATCTCGCTGATCGTGCCGTTGAAGTCGGCGAACGGCCCCGAGATGATCCGGACGACGTCGTTCTCCTCGAAACCGAGCCGGTACTGCGGCTTCACCTCTTCCTTCTTGACGGCCAGGATCTTGTCGACCTCGCGCCGGGACAGCGGCGTCGGTTTGCTGCCCGTGCCGGCGGCCACGAAACCCGTCACGCCCGGCGTGTTGCGGACGACGTACCACGAGTCGTTGTCGTAGATCATCTTCACGAGCAGATATCCGGGGAAGACCTTGCGCTGGACGACCTGCTTCTTGCCGCCCTTGATCTCCATGACGTCTTCCATCGGGATGTGGACGTCGAAGATCTTGTCCTCCATCTGCATCGTGTGGATCCTCGACTCGAGGTTCGTCTTGACCTTGTTCTCGTACCCGGCGTAGGTGTGCACGACGTACCAGTCCCCAGGGCCGCGGAACGGGTCGTGGGCGGCTGCCTCCTCGGCTTCGGCTTCCGCCTCGGCGGCGGGCGGCGCTTCCGCCTCGGCGGCCGGCGGCGCTTCCGCCTCGGCGGCCGGCGGCGCTTCCGGGGCCTGGGAGGCAGGCTCCGGGTCGACGACCGGCATCGCGGGCGGCTCCCCGTCGCCGGGCTCCACGGCGTCCTCCTCGACGTCTGCGCCCGTTCGCGCGTCGGTCACCGCCGGCGCGGTCTCGGCCTCGGTCGCCGGTGAGCCGAGGGCTTCCTCGGGGCCGGACTCGGGCTCGAGACCCGGCGGGACCGGCTCGGTCGCGGTCTCCTCGAGCGCCCGGTCCGGCTCCTCCGGGGCGTTCTGGTCGAGGGGCATGTCTTCGGGGTGGCTCATCGGGGCCTCGGATCAGTTGGTGAAGACGTCGAGCACGAACCGCGCGAACACGGCATCGAGCCCGAAGACCAACGACGTCATCACGATGACCGTGGCGAGCACGACGATGGTGTACGTCACCAGCTCGCGCCGGGTCGGCCAGATGACCTTCTTCAGCTCCTGGCGAACCTCCTTCAGGAACTGGCGGGCGCCGGTACGCTCCTTGCGCTGCTGGAGCTGCGCGCGGCGAGCTTGCGCCGCGGCCTGGGCACGTTCGACCTGCGTCCCCTGGCGACGCTGCGCTCGCTTCATCTGCCTGTTCATCGTGGTTCTCCCTTGCAGGGGCGGAGGGACTCGAACCCCCAACCGCCGGTTTTGGAGACCGGTGCTCTACCAGGTTGAGCTACGCCCCTCCGTGGAACGGTCCGGCCGGAAGTCGGGGACACCGAAAGCCCAGTATAGGGGGGGCCCTGAACCTCGGCAAAGGAGGGTCCGAGCTCGACGCCCCACGTACGTGATGTGGCACCAACCCTCCCCTACACTTCTCCAGACGCGCCGCGCCGGCCCCGGAATGCGAGCGCCAGATGGACGAGCCGGTTCCTTCCCCCTCGCCCGAGAGTGAACGGGCGGGGCGCCGCGGCCTCTTCGCCGGCCGATCGCCGAAGGCGTCGTCGGCCGAGCCCGCCGACGCCGGGGCACGGGTCGAGGAGCTCCTGTCCGCGTATCAGGCCACGATCCAGCGTCAGCTCGAGGACGGGCTGCGCCGTATCCAGTCGACGGCCGGCTCGTTGATGCACGAGATCGCCGCGGAGGTCTGGCGAACCGCGGGAGGGGACAAAGACGAGGTGCGGGCGCAGATCCTGCACGAGCTGTCCCGGGACGAGGCCATCCGGAGCCTGATCGCCCACGCCGACGAGCGGTTCCAGGCCCTGGCGATCCGGACCGAGCGGCTCGAAGAGACCCTGAACCACCTGGCGGATTCGGTGCGCGGAGCACGCGAGCATCTCTCCGAAGGTGCCGGCGTCCTGGACCAAGCCCTCCAGGCCGGGGACGACACCGAGATCCGCCGGCAGCTCGCCGACGTGACCCGGCAGGTCGCCGCCGCGCTGGCCACGCTGGCCGAGCGCGACGAGGCGATCGTCGAGACGGTTCGCTCCCGCGTCCGCGACCACGGGGAGCTCATCACCAGGGAGACCACGCGGATCTCCGCGGCCATGGAGGCCTACGTCCAACAGGGCGTCGAGGCGGTGGGACGCCTGGCCGGCAGCGTGGACAAGCAGCTGCAGGCCCTGACGGCGCGGGAGGAGCAGGCCTCCGACCGGATCGCCCAGGTTGTCGATCAGCAGATGTCGATGCTCGGCGAGCAGATCCAGCTCCTGTTCGACCGTCTCGCGATCGACACCACCAGCCTGGGCGAATACCTCCAGGTCCTGAACGAGCGGATCGACGTGTCCTCTCGAGAGGCCATCGCCCAGCTCCACGGCGCGCTCGAGACCCGGATCCTCGGCCTGGCGCAGCTCGTCCGCTCGGACTCGGAGGCCCTGCGTCGCGAGCTCGTCCACACGGCCGAGGCCATCGACCAACGGACCGCCGTGGCCCTCGACGAACGGATGGCCTCGGTGATCGACGCCATCGGCCAGGGCACCGCGCGCATGATCGAGGAGTTCGGACGCCGGATCCAGGAGGAGACCGGGCTCGCCGTCCGCGCCTGGATCGACGACGCGCTGGCGAGGTTGCAGGCCCAGGTCGACGAGCAGTCCCGGCTCCTGGACGGGCGGACCGATGAGTCGCTCGACGCCATCGACCGCAACATGGTGCGGATGACCGACGCCATCGAGGTGCAGTTCGAGCGACTCGGCCGGGCGATCGGGGAACGAACCGCCCAGGCGGCCGACGTCGCCATCGGGGAGCGGTTCGACGACGTGTTGGCGCGCCTGCACGAGGCCGCCGGCACGGTCGAGCAGCTGCAGCGGACGGTGCACGACGGCGACGAGCAGATGGAGCGGACCCTCGACGACCGCATGACGGCGCTGGCCAAGCTCATCCGGTCGGACAACGAGACGCTGGCTCAGCAGATCGTGGCCGATCAGGAGGCGACGAAGCAGTCCCTGCGGGTCATGAAGGAGCTCCAGGCGAACCTGCCGGGCGAGGTCATCAACATGGTCGAGCAACGGTTCGCGTCGCTGGCCGAGTCCATCGAACGCTCGAACGAGATGTTGGCCAAGCGCATCGACCGGATGGCCGTCAAGATCGGCGAACGGTACGACAACGACATCCAGGTCGTGGTGGACCGGATGGGCGACGCCATGCACGCCCTAGCGAGCCTCGGACGGCCCTCCTCGGGTGGATCGGCCCGCCCGTCCGAGCCGAGGATCGAGCTCGAGTAGCGGCTCGGGCGCGGGGCGTCAGGCCAGGCGGATCTCGGCTTCACCGCGGCGGATGGCCCAGTCGGTCTCGCCGTCGCGTTCGATACGCACCCACACGTCGAGGAGCGCGGTGCGCCGCTCGGTGTCCAGCACCTTGACGGCGCCGCCGGCCACCATCGTGTCGCCCATCAGCACGGGCGAGCGGAACTGCACGCGCACGCGGGCGATGGATGCTCGGTCCCCCGCCCAGCGCACCAGCGCGGACACGAGATGGCCCATGGTGAACATGCCGTGGGCGATGACCCCCGGGAACCCCACCGCGCGAGCCACCTCGTCGTCCACGTGCAGCGGGTTCCGGTCCCCGCTCGCGTCCGCGTACGTTCGGACGTCTTCCCGGGTCACGACGCGGGCGGCCTCGGGAACAACGTCACCGATCGAGAGGTCCTCCAGCCGAACGTTCATACGCCTCCCCGGACCACCATCGTGTTCCTGGCGACCACCACCACCCGCCCGGATTCGTCCTCCAGGTCCGTGCGCAGCGTCAGGAACTCGAGCTCTCCCTTGGACCGGACCGACTCGATGGTCGTCGTCGTGGAGAGCGTCTCCCCCACCACGAGGGGGCGGCCCCACTCGTACTCCTGATGGCCGTGCACGACGCGGGAGTAGTCCAGGCCCAGGTCGGGATCGCCGACCACCTCGGCCAGCGCGGCGAACTCGGCGGCCGTGAC
>DATHVC010000022.1:0-10576 GCA_035461565.1 Actinomycetota bacterium | reverse complement strand
GGTCCGGTAGTCGAGCGAGGCGACGTACGCGTCCAGGCCGTCCCCGACCAGCGCCCGCTCCAGCCGCCGCCGGATGCGATGGGCGGCCGTGCGTTCGCGTTCGGGCGGCGACGTGAGCACCGCCTGCAGGATCGACGGCATCGAAGTCCGCGCCGTCGGACCGAGCGCCTGGGGGTCGACGGGTACGAGCCGCCAGGCTCGCACGGCGACCCCCTCGGTCTCGCTGGCGGCGACCAGGAGCCGCGGGAGGCGGCGAACCGCCTCACCTCGTGCGAACACCATGGCCAATCCCATGGTCCGACGCAGGTCCGCGTCCAGCCCGAGCTCGTCCCCCAGGAGGTCTCGGGGGATCGGCAGGAGCAGCCCGGCGCCGTCGCCGGTCACGCCGTCGCCGGCGGCCGCCCCCCGGTGCTCGAGCCGTCGGAGCGCCTCCAGCCCGAGCTCGACGACGCGGCGACTCGAGCGGCCGCGGGCGTCGGCGACGAAGCCGATCCCGCAGGCGCTGCGCTCGGCGCGCGGGTCCCAGCCTGGCCACATGATGGCCGACGGTAGGGATCCCCGGTTACGCGCCGGTTTCGACTCGGTGAAGTGTCCGTGTCCGGCGGCGGGTTCGAAACGCCGTGGACATCGATCCGTAACCGAGTGGAAACCAACGCCCCGCCCGCCAGGCCCTACCCTGCGGGGAGGGTTCGGCTCCACGGACCAGGGAGGAGGCCGGATGATCGAGGCCGAGCGAGACTTCGTCCTGAAGCAGGCTGAGGAGCGGGACATCCGCTTCGTCCAGCTGTGGTTCAGCGACGTGCTCGGGCAGCTCAAGGCGTTCGCCATCCCGGTGGAGGAGCTCCCCGAGGCGCTTTCGGAGGGCGCCACGTTCGACGGGGCGTCGATCGAGGGGTTCTCGCGGGCGGACGAGGCCGACATGATCGCCATGCCGGTCCCGCGGACGTTCAACTCGTTGCCGTGGCGGCCGGAGAAGGCCGGCGTGGCCCGGATGTTCTGCGACATCCTGACCGCCGACGGCGAGCCGTTCGAGGGGGATCCGAGGCGCGTGCTCAAACGCTCCATGGAGCGGGTCCGCGAGCTCGGGTTCACCGCGTACGTCGGCGCCGAGCTCGACTTCTTCCTGCTGAGCGGCCCGGACGACCCCACGCCGATCGACAGCGGTTCGTATTTCGACCTCACGCCCCTGGACTCGGCGAACGACCTCCGACGAGGGGTGTTGATCTACCTCGAGTCGCTCGGCATCCCGGTCAAGGACTCCCACCATGAGGACGCGGCGTCTCAGCACGGCGTCGACCTTCGCCACGCGGACGCGCTGACGATCGCGGACTCGTTGATGAGCTTCCGTCTGGTGGTCAAGGAGGTGGCGCGCGAGCTCGGCTCCTACGCCACGTTCATGCCGAAGCCCATCGAAGGTGTGCAGGGGTCCGGTCTGCACGCTCACCTGTCACTGTACGAAGGCGAACGAAACGCCTTCTTCGACCCGACCGACGAATACCACCTGTCGAAGGTCGGGAGGATGTTCCTGGCGGGGTTGCTCGCCCATGCTCGCGAGATGACCGCCGTCACCAACCAGTGGGTGAACTCCTACAAGCGGCTCGTGCCCGGGTTCGAGGCCCCGACGCACGTGTCGTGGGGGACGCGCACCCGGGCCACGCTGGCGCGTGTTCCGCTGGCCAAACGCGGCAAGGAGAGCTCGTGCCGGGTGGAGTATCGGGCGCCCGATCCCGGCTGCAACCCGTACCTCACGCTCGCGGTGATCCTCGCCGCCGGGATCGAGGGGATCCGAGGGGAATACGAGCTCCCCCCGGAGACGATGGCCGACCGCGTCGCCGCCGCGGCGGCTGGCGAGGACGTGGGGCTTGCGCCGCTCCCCGAGACGTTCCCTGAGGCGCTCGACGCCATGCGTCACAGCGAGTTCGTCCGAGGCGTCCTCGGCGACCACCTCTTCGATTGGTTCCTGGCCAACAAGGTGGCGGAGTGGGCCGAACACAAGCGGCACGTCACGCGGCTGGAGATCGAACGATACCTGCCGAGGTTGTGAACACGGTGAGGCACGACGTCTCGGAGATCGCCGACCGCCCGGTGGCGCTCGTGGGCGCCGACCCCCCGTCGTCCGCGGGAGCGCTCCAGGAGGACCTTCGCGCGCTCCGCTACGAGGTGGTGCCGTTCCGCCTGGACCGGGTGGAGGAGCGGCCGCCGGCCTCGCTCGCCGTCCTGGCGACCACGGGAGCCCTGGTGGCCTGCGCTCGCGCCTCCGAGGAGCTGCGCCGATCCTCGCAGTCGCTGCCCATCCTGTGGGTGGTCGAGCCCCCGGATCTGGCCGTGCTCGAGCGCCACGGCGGCTTGTTCGACGACTTCGTCCGGTCGCCGTACGCGGCGCCCGAGCTCGACGCGCGCCTGCGCCGCCTGCGGCGGGCCGCGGGAGATGGTCCGGAGGACCTGGTGCGGATCGGTCGGCTCGAGATGGACCCGGGGAGTTATCGCGCCAGCGTGGACGGTCGTCCTCTCAAGCTCACCTACATGGAATACGAGCTGCTCCGGTTCCTCGCCTCTCGCCCGGGGCGGATCCACACGCGGGAGGCGATCCTGCGCGGGGTCTGGGGCTACGACTACTACGGAGGGATGCGAACGGTGGACGTGCACGTCCGCCGGCTGCGCGCCAAGCTCGGCCAGGAACACGGCCGAATGATCGAAACCGTCCGCGGCGTCGGGTACGGGCTGACCGAACGACCCTGAGGCCCTCGTCCGGGCTGGACCGGTCCGGCCTCGCGCCCCTGGTCATTCGCGTGATCCCAAGGGGGGGTTGCGTTGTGGTACACAACGCAGGCATGCGGTACGCAGCCCGCCGGAGCCGCATCCGGCTCGCGCGTCCTCCCGCCCTCGCGCTGGCGGTGCTGCTCGCGATCCCGCTGTTGAGCGCCCCCGCCCATGGCGAGGTGCCATTCGGTCAGTTCGTGATCCGCGCCGGGGATGCCTCGGGCCGGATCGAGTGGATCCGGCAGTTCGGGACCCAGCGGTACGACCTGGCGTGGGCGAGCGCCATCTCGGACAGCGGTCTGTACGTTGCCGGGTTCACCAACTACGCCCTCGAGGGCCAGACCTACCGCCGTCGCTACGACGCCTTCGTTCGCAAATACGACCGCCGGGGCAACCCGGAATGGACGCGGCAGTTCGGATCCTCGGGGAAGGAGGAGGTGCTGGCGATCGCCGCGGACCGTCGCGGCGCGACGGTCGTCGGCTACACGGACGGCCGATTGCCGAACCAGCGCGCTCTCGGCGGGCAGGACCTGTTCGTCGCGCGCTTCGACCACGACGGCCGTCGAGCGTGGATCCGGCAGCTCGGGACCTCGCGGGAGGACCGGGCGACGGCGATCGCCATCGGCGGCGGGGCCACGTACATCGCCGGGTCGACCGCCGGCACGTTTGGGGAACGTCGGACGGGTGGGGTCGATGCCTTCGTGGCCCGGCTCGACCGAACGGGGAACCTCTCGTGGGTGGAGCAGTTCGGGACGCCGGGAACCGACGAGGTCCGAGCGCTCTCCGTCCGGGCGGGGATCCTCCACGCGGCGGGGTGGACGACCGACGGGCTCGCCGGCCGGTATCGCGGAGGCGAGAGCGACGGGTTCGTCATGGCGTTCGACGTCGAGGGCCGGCGGTTGTGGAGGCAGCAGGTCGGAACCGACGGAGCGGACCGGCTCGAGTCGATCGTGGCGCGCGCCAACGGCGTGTTCGTCGCGGGCTCGACGGACGGGACGTTGCCGGAGCAGACGCCGGCGGGGGGAATGGACGCGTTCGTCGCAAAGCTCGACGCCTCCGGACCGTTGTGGTTCCGGCAGTTCGGGTCGCCGGAGGACGACGTGGCCGCGGCGATCGTTGCCGTCGACAAAGGCGTGTACGTGGCGGGTTCGGCCGCCGGCGAGCTGCCGGAGGGGGAGGCTTTCGGCATCTGGGACGGGTTCGTTCGCAAGTACCTGCCGAACGGGACCCAGATGTGGACGAGGCAATTCGGCACCGAACGGTTCGACCAGGTGTACGGGATGGCGGGCGAACGCTCCGCCGTCTACCTGGTCGGGACCACCGGCGGGGCGTTCGAGGGCGCCGTGAACGCCGGCGACCGCGACGTGTTCGTCCTTCGGTTCGCCTTCTCCTGACGCTCGCGCCGCCTCGCCCGGGATTCGCGCGGTGCTCGAACGGGCAGTCGTGGTGGCGCTAGCGTGGGTGGGTGCTCGAGTCCGTGCTCCCCCTGTTCGTCATCCTGGTCGTCCCGGTCCGATACTGAGCCCGCCCGACCCCGGCGCCTAGACTCGTCCGATGGACCCCGCGGTCGTGGTCGTCGGGAGCCTGAACGTCGACCTGGTCGTTCGCGTCGGGCGGCACCCACACCCCGGGGAGACGGTCCTCGGAGGCGACGTCGCCCGGTATGCCGGCGGCAAGGGGGCGAACCAGGCCGTCGCCGCGGCCCGGCTCGGTCAACCCGTCGCGATGGTCGGCCGGGTCGGGGACGACGACGCCGGAGCAACCCTGGTGCGGGCTCTGGAGGCCGACGGCGTCGAGGCCTCCACCGTCGCCGTGACGTCCGGGGTTCCGACGGGCACGGCGCTGATCGTCGTGGACGTGGGCGGCGAGAACACGATCGTGGTCAGCCCCGGCGCGAACGCGCGCGTGACCGCCGACGACGTGCGGGCCTCGGCGGAGCGGCTCGAGGCGGCGGCCGTGGTGCTGCTCCAACTCGAGATCCCGATGGAGACGGTGGAGGAGGCGGCGCGGCTGGCCGGGGGAACGTTGGTCCTCAACCCCGCGCCGGCCGCCGCTCTGGACGCCGAGCTGCTCCGGCGAGTGGACGTCCTCGTGCCGAACCGATCGGAGCTCGCCGCGCTGACCGGCCGCCCGGTTGCCTCCGACGTCGCGGCGGCCGCCTCGTCGCTCCGGGGCCCGGCGGCGGTGGTGGTCACCCTCGGCAGCGAAGGTGCCGTCGTGGCGTCGGGTGATCGGTCGGTCGTCGTCCCGGCGCCACCGGTGGAGGTCGTGGACACCACCGCTGCGGGCGACGCCTTCTGCGGCGGGCTCGCCGATGCGATCGTGCGAGGCGCCGACGTGGTAGAGGCCGCGAGGTGGGCCGTCCGCGTGGCCGCCGCGGCCGTGGCTCGTCCCGGTGCCCAGAGCTCGTTGCCGACTCGAGCCGAGGTGCGGTGATGCGAACGGGTGGAGCGATAGGTCGATCGAGCCGTGTCAGGTCGCCGGCTGGCAGGAGGGACAGAACCGGCTGGTCCGCCCGCCCGCCGTCACGCGTTCGAGGGGCGTTCCGCACCGCGGGCACGTCGCCTCCGGCTCGTCCCGAACGCCGATCAGCCAGGACCGGAGCTTCGGGACGTCGTCGTAGCGGTCCACCCAAGCTCGGACGACCGAACGGACCGCTCGGACCAGGCGCTCCCGTTCGGCCCGGTCCAGCGCCTCGACACGGTGTCGAGGATGGAGGCGAGCCCGCCACAGGATCTCGTCCGCGAGCAGGTTCCCCACGCCGGCCAGGAACGACTGGTCGAGCAGAGCGGCCTTGACGCCGCCCTTCCGGCGCCTCAGGCGCTCGCGAAGCACGTCCCCCTCGACCTCGAGCGCGTCGGGCCCGAGATGACCCACGATCGTGTCCGCCGCAGAGCGGCTCGGCGCGAGCCAGACGCCTCCGAGCCGCCGCATGTTCCGGTATCGGATCTCCGTTCCATCGTCCAGACCGAGGATCAACCGGTCCCACCGGTGCCGGGCCGGCTCCTCGGTGGAGGAGCGCAGCTCGCCCGTCATCCCAAAATGCAGCAGGAGGCCGGGCCCGTCGGTCCAGCACAACAACCACTTCCCGATCCGCTCTGGCCGCGCGATCGGGCGGCCGCGCAGCATCGCGGCGACGGCGCGGGGCCCGGCGTTGCGAACGATCCCGGCATCCGGGACGACGACGCGCAGGATGCGCCGGCCCTCGCCGTGGCGCGCGAGATACCTGCGGGCGGCCTCGACGTCGGGTAGCTCGGGCACGCCGCCAGTCTGCCCGCTCCTGCCTTCCCTTGACGCGGCGGGGTGGAGCAACGACTATTGAGTCAGTGATCGTCGAGATACCAGTCGCCCGCCGGGCGGCGATCCACGCGGCCCTGGCGGACCCGCATCGCCTGGAGATCGTGGACGAGCTGGTCCTGTCGGAGCGATCGCCCTCCGAGCTCGGGGAGCGCCTCCGGATGGGGTCGAACCTGTTGGCGCACCACCTGCGCATCCTCGAGGACGCGGGGGTCGTGGAACGGCTCCCCTCCGCGGGCGACCGCCGCCGTCGCTACGTGCGGCTCGTGCCGGAGTCGCTGGGAGCGATCTCCGCGCCCGCGACGGTGGTCGTGGCGCGGCACGTCCTGTTCGTCTGCACGGAGAACTCGGCCCGGTCGCAGCTCGCCGCCGCAGCGTGGAACGCGCGCCACGAGGTGCCCGCCTCGAGCGCCGGAACCCACCCGGCGGCAGCGGCGCGCCGCGAGGCGGTTGCGGCGGCCGCCAGGGCGGGGCTCGACCTGTCCGCGGCCCGCCCGCGGGCGCTCGGCGACGTCTCTGAGCCCGTCGACGTCGTGGTGACCGTGTGCGACATCGCACACGAGGAGCTCGGGGAGCGGTCGCGCGACGTTCCCACCTTTCACTGGTCCATCCCCGACCCCGCTCGCAGCCGGTCGGCCTCGGCGTACGACGAGGCCGTTCGGCGGATCCGCGCACGAGTCGAAACGCTCGCCCCCCGTGTTCGCCCGCGCCGACGCCCCAGGAGGTCACGCCCATGACCCTCGTCGATCCGCTCTCCGACACCAAGCCGATGGTGGTGTTCCTCTGTGTGCACAACGCCGGCCGGTCGCAGATCGCCGCCGGGTGGATGCAGCACCTCGCGGGCGACCGGGTGGAGGTGGTCTCCGGAGGCTCGGATCCGGCGAGCGTGGTCAATCCCTCGGCGGTTGAGGCCATGGCCGAGATCGGGATCGACATCTCCTCGGAGTTTCCGAAACCGTGGACCGACGAGATCGTCCGGGCCGCCGACGTCATCGTGACGATGGGGTGCGGTGACTCCTGCCCGATCTTCCCCGGCAAGCGTTATCTGGATTGGGAGGTGGACGACCCCGCCGGTCTTCCCGTCGAGCAGGTCCGCCCCATCCGCGACGAGATCGGGCGGCGCGTCCGCGGCGTCCTCGCCGACCTGGGCATCCCCGTCGCGTCGTAGACGTGTGCCACCGCGCCTGGTCCAGCGGCCATGCACCGCGCTCCGGGCTCGTCGAGGGGGAGTCAGGCCCTCCCCGGCGCATCGTCGGCCGGCGGGACGTTCTGGTTCAGCCGGAACAGGTTCGTCGGGTCGTAGCGGCTCTTGACCTTCGCGAGCCTCGTGAACGTCTCGCCCGGGTAAGCGTCGCGAACGCGCTGCTCGCCCTCGTCGCCGACGAAGCCGACGTACGTCCCGACCTCGCCGTTCTGGAGCGCGTTCGAGAGCTGGTGCACCCACGAGCGTCGCGCCTCCGCCTCCTCGGGCCGTTCGTAGAGCGCGGCGACGGTGGCCATCAGCGGGCGATGGCGATGGGCAAACGCCGTGGCGTCGTTCGGCACCCTGGCCATCGCCCCGCCCAACACGCGAAGCTGCGTGACTCTCATGGGCGCGTCGGACAACTCGAGCTGCTGGACGATGGTCTCCGCGGCCGAGGCGTCCACCGCGTCGATGAACATCGTCCGGCCCTCCGCCATCGGGTGGTAGTCCTCCTCGTCGGGCAAGAAGATCTCCGGGTACCGCATCGGTCGCAGCAGGTCGGCCAGCGGCTCGGCCAGCGCCCGGAAGGGCGCCAGCGCTCGTTGGCCCGCCTCCGGATCGCCCGCGTACAGCATCAACGCCAACACGACGAGCCGGCCGTGGTGCTCCTCCGGCAGGAACGGCATCGGCGGCGCCGGCATGACGTTCGCGATCGTCGAGAGCTCCTCCGGGGCGGCCGCGGCCTCGGCCAGGAACGCCGTGATGACCTCCGGAGTCGCCGGCAGCAGCAACATCCCGCCCGCCACCTGCCCGAGCTCGTGCAGTCGGAACCGGAAGCGGGTCGCGACGCCGAAGTTCCCACCGCCGCCGCGGATGGCCCAGAACAGGTCCGGGTGGTCGGTCTCGTTCACCCGGAGGATCTCGCCGTCCGCGGTCACGAGCTCGGCCTCGAGCAGCTGGTCGATCGTGAGGCCGTGTTTTCGGACCAGGAACCCGATCCCGCCGCCCAGGGTGATGCCGCCGATCCCGACGGAGCCGGTGTCCCCGAACCCGGTGCCGAGGCCGTGGGCGTCGGCGGCCGCGGTGTATTCCGCGGCGGTGACCCCGGTCTCGACCCACGCCGTTCGTTCCTCCACATCGAGCTCGAGGCCCTTCAGATCGCGCAGGTCGATCACGAGCCCGCCTTCGCTCACGCTGTGTCCGGCCGAGCTGTGTCCGCCGCTCCGGACCGCGACCTCGATCCCGGCTTCGCGGGCGAAGACGACGGCGCGCGACACGTCGGGCGCGTCGGCCACCCGGGCGATCGCTGCGGGCCGCTTGTCGATGCCGCCGGCGAACACGGTGCGGGCTCGGTCGTACTCGGCATCTTCGGGGCCGATCACCCGTCCGGCCAGCGACGAGCCCAGTTCGCGGACGATCGCGGGAGCGGTGCGGGACGTGGTCATGGCGGGCTCCTTTCGGTTCGCAACGAATGGATCGGCCGTCTGGGGATAGGACGCTTCTGGCCCCGTCGTCCGTGACAGGCCGCCACGCCACCCTGCCGATCCAGACTGTCGAGACCTGACAACCTCATCGCTGCCCCGTGGATTCCGGGAGCCGGCGCGCCGGGAGATCGCGACGAGCACGGCGGCTGCGGACTCGCGGTTGTGGAGGCTCCGAAGGGGGAGGTCGTCCAGCCACAAGACGTCGCCGCACCGGAACCGGTGACGGCTGCCGTCTTCACATTCGAGCTCGATCGCTCCCCGCTCCACGACGACGAGCGCGTCCTCCCACTCCGCCCGCTCGAATCTCCGCGTCCCACCCGGGGGGACCCGCACGGTCCGGCGACGGAACGGCGGTGGAAGCCGCCGGCCCAGGAAGGAGAGCCGTTCTTCGCCGTTCCGGTCGTCCACATGTGGTCCGACCGCGGACGTGGGCGGAACTCATCGCCACGGAATGGCTCGGGGGGCCCGTGGGTTAATCGGCCGTACGGCGATGAGTTCGACGACGTGCGGACGTCGGAGTGACAGACCAGAACGAACCGGAACGAACCCGACTCACCAGGAGGCGACGATGGAGGCCACGGAGGCACCGAGCGGGAACGTCCGAGCCGGCCGGCGAGAGTGGATCGGGCTCGCCGTGCTGGCCCTGGCCTGCCTGCTCTACGCGATGGACCTGACCGTCCTGCACCTGGCCGTTCCCCGGCTGAGCGCGGAGCTCCGGCCGAGCAGCGCCGAACTGCTCTGGATCATCGACGTCTACGGGTTCATGGTGGCGGGATTCCTCATCACCATGGGGACGTTGGGCGACCGCGTCGGCCGTCGGCGCATCCTGCTGATCGGGGCGGCGGCGTTCGGGGCGGCGTCGATCCTGGCCGCGTTCTCCACCACGCCGATCCTGTTGATCGGCGCCCGGGCCCTGATGGGCGTGGCGGGTGCGACGCTTGCTCCCTCGACCCTGTCCCTGATCTTCAACATGTTCCGCGATCCGCACCAGCGCACCGTCGCCGTCGGGGTGTGGATCGCGAGCTTCTCGGCGGGCGGAGCCGTGGGTCCCGTCGCCGGTGGCATGTTGCTCGAGCAGTTCTGGTGGGGATCGGTCTTCCTTCTGGCGCTCCCCGTGATGGGGTTGCTGCTGCTGCTCGGGCCCCGGGTGCTTCCCGAGTTCAAAGACCCGGACGCCGGCCGCCTCGATCTGGTGAGCGTGGCCCTGTCGCTCGGCGCCGTGTTGTCGCTGGTCTTCGGGCTGAAGCAGATCGCCCAGGACGGCCTCGGCGCCCTTCCGCTCGGCGCGATCGCGGCCGGTTCCGCGCTCGGCGTGGTGTTCGCGCGCCGGCAGCTCACGCTCGCGGACCCGATGATCGACCTGCGCCTGTTCCGGGCCCGCGCGTTCAACGCCGCGCTGGCGACGAACGTGCTGGCCGTCTTCGTCGCCTTCGGGTATTTCCTGTTCGTCGCCCAGTACCTCCAGCTCGTCGTGGGGCTGTCGCCGCTTCGGGCCGGATTGTGGTCCCTGCCGTCGGCCGGCGGATTCATCCTCGGCTCGACCCTCGCGCCGAAGATCGTGCGCCGCGTGCCCCCGCCCCTCGTCATCGGCGCGGGACTGTCGCTCGCGGCGGTCGGGTTGCTCGGCCTGGCGCGGGTGGGCGAGGTGTCCGGGCTCCCACTGCTGGTGGCGGCATCCATCGTGATCTCGGTGGGGCTTGCCCCGGTCTTCGCGCTCACGACCGAGCTGATCGTGGGGTCCGCCCCGCCCGAACGGGCCGGCGCCGCCTCCGGCATCTCGGAGACCGGCGCCGAGCTGGGCGGCGCGCTCGGCATCGCGATCCTCGGCAGCATCGGCGTCGCGATCTACCGG
>DATHVC010000021.1:0-2029 GCA_035461565.1 Actinomycetota bacterium | reverse complement strand
CGAGCCCCGCAAGCTCCCGGTCAAGGAGACGGCGCTCGGCGGGGCGAAGCCGGCGTCCCCGTACGGGATCAGCAAGAAGGTGGTCATCGACTACCTGGCCTTCTACGAGCGGTACCACGGCCTCGAATGGACGGCGCTCGCCCTGGCGAACGTGTACGGGCCTCGCCAGGACCCCCACGGGGAGGCCGGCGTGATCGCCATCTTCTCCTCGGCCATGCTGGCCGGGAAGACCCCCACGATCTTCGGGGACGGGAACCAGACCCGCGACTACGTCTTCGTGGACGACGTCGTGCACGCGTTCGCCCTCGCCGCCGACCGGGGGAACGGCCGCCTCGTGAACGTGGGAACCGCCGTCGAGACCTCGGTGAACGGGATCTATCGGATGCTCGCGGAGATCGTCGGCTTCACGAGGGAGCCGGCACGGGCCCCGGCCCGCCCCGGCGATCTCCGGCGGAGCGCCCTGGACATCTCGATGGCCGAGGAGGCCATCGGCTGGCGCCCCTGGACCCACCTGGAGGACGGCCTCGGGGAGACCGTGGCCTACCTGCGGGGTGTATGAGCGGCGAGCAACTTCGCAACGCGCCCCGCGTCCGAGCCGAAACCTTCTCGCCGAGCCCCGCGTTAGCTCTACATATGAGCGTGCGCGCGGTCATGGTCGAGGACCACACGCTGTTCGCGGAGGCCGTGTGCCCACCTCTCCACTCGGCCGGCGTCGACGTCGTGGCCGTGGTGACGTCCGGTCAGGACGCCGTGCTCGCGGTGCGCGAACACCGCCCCCACCTCGCCCTGGTCGACCTGCGGCTGCCCGGGGAGAGCGGCCTGGCCGTCGGTTCGGCCATCCTGTCCGAGGCTCCCGAGACGAAGGTCCTCGCCCTCACGGCGTTGGACGAGGCCGGCACCGTCCGGGAGGCCCTTCGGGCCGGGTTCCAGGGATACCTGACGAAGGACGTCTCGATCAGAGTGTTCGTGGACGCCGTCCGGACGGCGATGGACGGCCAGGTGGTGGTGTCGAGGCGGTCGGCGTCCGCGGTGGTGGGTGCGGGCGCGGCTGAGGAGGAGCGTGTCCGCCGCCTCACGACGCAGCTGACGGTCCGCGAGCGGGAGATACTCGCTCTGCTCGCCGAGGGCGCCAGCAGCCGAGAGATCTCCGATCGGTTCCGGATCGCGTCGAACACGGTCCGGACGCACGTGCAGAGCGTGCTGAGCAAGCTCGGGGTTCACTCTCGGCTGGAGGCCGCCGCGTTCGCCGTCCGGCACGGCCTCGTCGAGGTTCCGCCAACCCGCCGTTACGCGTAGCTCGCGCCCGGGAGGCTCGCCAAAGGGGTTCAGCTGGGGCCGGCAGAACCCGTTGCTGTCGGGCCGGTGGGTCCCGGGCCGGTCGGGCTCGGACTGGGAGGGGGGGTCGCCGTTGGGCTCGGATTCGGTGTCGCCGAAGCCGAGAAGGTCGCGGTCACGGTCAGCGAGTGCGCCAACACCACTTGGCAGGCGCCGGTCCCGGTGCATGCTCCCGACCACCCTTCGAACGTCGAGCCGGTCGCGGGCGTCGCCGTCAGCGTCACCGTCGCCCCCGCTGGGAAGTCGTGCTCGCAGTCGCCACCGCAGTCGATCCCGGCTGGCGTGCTCGTCACCACGCCTGAGCCGCTTCCCTCGATCGTTACCGTGAGGACGGTGGCGTCGCCGTCGGCGTCGAGCATCCTCCACGCGTCGGACTGTGCCGGGCGCCCGCAGCCGAAATGGTCGAAGAGCAGCGTCACGGCGCCTTCATCGGACACGAAGACGTCGGTGCTACCGACGTCGTTGCCGCTCGGAAGTCGCCAGAGCTCCTCGATCTGGCGGACTACCGGGTGGCGGACCAAGCGGACGCGGTTGCCGCACGTGCCGCGCGACCTCGCGTAGTAGACGGTCCCGTCGACATCGATGGACGGCGCGTACTGGCTCCCGTCCCGCTGACTCAGCACGCGTCTCGTTCCGCCGGAGATCTGATATCGGACCACCACACATCGGTCTCGGGTGCGGCACCGTTGCCAGG
>DATHVC010000020.1:0-8878 GCA_035461565.1 Actinomycetota bacterium | reverse complement strand
CTCCGGCCGAGCGCCTCGGCCTCGGGCGCCGGCGCCGACGAGAACCGGCCACTCCAGAGCGGACCGCTCACGCGCCACGGCCCCCCTGCTTGGCCGACCACACCTTGAGCGGGAGGCCCCACAGCCGGACGAACCCCGCGGCGTCGCTCTGGTCGAACGCGTCCTCGCTGCCGTAGGTCGCGAGCGACAGGTCGTACAGGGACGCGTCCGAGCGCCGCCCCACCACCGTGCAGGCGCCCGGCGACAGCTCCAGCCGGACCTCGCCGGTCACGGCGGCCTGGGTGGTTTCGACGAACGCGTCGAGCGCCTCGCGCAGCGGGCTGTACCACAATCCGTCGTAGACGAGGTCGGCCCAGCGCTGCTCGATCCCCGGTTTGAAGTGCGCCAGCTCGCGTTCGAGCGTCAGGTCCTCGAGCGCCCGGTGCGCCAGGATCAGCGCGAGCGCGCCCGGCACCTCGTACAGCTCCCGGGACTTGATGCCGACCCGGCGGTTCTCGATCATGTCCACCCGCCCGAACCCGTACCGACCGGCCTCGGCCTCCAGCGTGCGGATCAGCTCCGGGAGCGGGGTCGACGTGCCGTCGAGCGCCACGGGCAAGCCGCGCTCGAACGACACGACGACCTCGCTGGGTTGGGACGGCCGGCGCCCGGGCGGCGCGGTCCGCTCGAACGCGTCCTCCGGCGGCGCGGCCCACGGATCCTCCAGCGGCCCGCACTCGACGGTTCGCCCCCACAGGTTCTCGTCCACGGAGTACGACGTGGCAACGTCCGAGATCGGGATGCCCCACTCCTCGGCCAGCACGACGGCTTTGTCGCGCGGGATCCCGGGGTCGCGGATCGGCGCCAGGACCCGAAGGTCCGGCGCGAGCACGCCGAACGAAACCTCGAACCGCACCTGGTCGTTGCCTTTCCCGGTGCAGCCGTGGGCCACGGCGTCGGCGCCGACCTCGCGGGCCACCTTCACCACCTCGTCGGCGATCAGCGGGCGGGCCAGCCCGGACACCATCGGGTACTTCCCTTCGTACAGGCCGTTCGCGCGGATGGCCTTGGTCAGGAACTCTCCGGCGAAGCGATCGACCGCGTCCACCACGCGGACCGACGCGGCGCCGGCGAGCTGACCCCGGCGTTCGATCTCGCCGACGTCCTCCTGCTGGCCGACGTCCACCGCCACCGCGTGCACCTCGTACCCGCGCTCGACGAGCCAGCGGATCGTCACCGAGGTGTCGAGGCCTCCCGAATACGCGAGCACGACGCGCTGCATGGTCACTCCCTTCCCTGGACGCCGGCGATCTCGCGCAGGGCGCGCTCGACCGCTCGGCCGGTCGATCCCTCACGCGGGACGACCAGGATCGTGTTGTCGCCGGCGATCGTCCCGGCGATCGGCGGGAGCGCCGCCCGATCGATCGCCTCGGCGAGGGCGTTGGCGGCCCCCGGGGGCGTCCGGATCACCAACAGTTCACCGGCGCCCGGCGACATCGAGATGGCGAACTCGTCCCAGGCGTGGCGCAACATCGCCGCCGGGGGAGGCGCCTCCGCCTGGCCGGGGACGACGTACCGCAGGCCCTCGCGGTCATGGACCCGGGCCAGCCCGAGCTCCTCGACGTCGCGGCTGATCGTGGACTGCGTCGCCTCCAGCCCGAGGGACGTCAGTCGCGACCGGATCTCCTCCTGGCTCCCCAGGCGCTCCCGGCCGACCAGCGACAGGATGGTCTGCTGGCGTTTGGCCTTCGTCGCCCCGCCGTTGCGGTTCACGACGTCGCTCCGGGTTCGGGCGGCAGGGTGCCGCCGGCCGTCACCATCGTCCCGATGCCTTCGGGCGTGAACAGCTCGAGCACCAGCGCGTGTTCGACCCGACCGTCGAGCAGGTGCACCCGCGACACGCCGGCCTTGAGCGCGCGCACAGCGCTCTCCAGCTTGGGGATCATGCCCCCGCCCACGACGTCGCCGGCCGCCAGCAGGTCGAGCACCTCCTGCGCCGAGAGCTCGGAAAGCAGATCGCCGCCCGGCCCGATGACGCCCGGCACGTCGTTGACGTACACGAGCTTGTGGGCCTCGAGCCCGATCGCGAGCTCGGAGGCCATGACGTCGGCGTTCACGTTGTACGGATGGCCGTCGGCGTCCGAGGCGATCGACGCCACCACCGGGACGAACCCGCGATCCATCAACGTGCGCAGCACGTTCGCGTCGACCCGGACGATCTCGCCGACGAAGCCGAGGTCTGGTTCGGTCTGCCGGCGAACGAGCGTCAGGCCCCCGTCCACCCCCGAGAGCCCCACCGCCGGCACGTCGCCGGCCACCAGCAGCGCCACGATCTCGGTGCTGAGCTTGCCGGCCAGCACCATGGTCGCCACGTCGAGCGTTTCCCGGTCGGTGACCCGGATCCCGTCCACGAACTCGGACTCCAGCCCGAGGCGTTCGGAGACGCTCGTGAGCTGCGGGCCGCCGCCGTGCACGATCACCGGATGGATCCCGGCGTGCTGGAGTAGCGACACGTCTTCGGAGAAGGACCTCGACAACGGCGCCCGTTCCATCACCGCGCCGCCGACCTTGACCACCACCACCTTGCCGCGGTGCTCCTGCATGAACGGCAGCGCCTCGATCAACGTCCGGGCCTTGGCCACGGTGCGGGTGCGGACCTGCGGGGGGAGGCTCGACGGCGTCACGTCGTGTACTCCGCGTTGATCTTCACGTAGTCGTAGGACAGGTCCACACCGAGGGCCCGGCTCATGCCTGGGCCCTCGCCGAGCGACACCGCGATCGTCACGTCGCGTTCCGCGAGCGCCTTGCGGGCCAGGTCCACCCCGCCATCGGCGAACGAGGCGGGGATCTGGCCGTCGGCGATCACCGGCACGCCGGCGAGGAACACCTCCACCTCGCCGGGCGAGAACGCCGCTCCCGACGACCCGATCGCCTGAAGGATCCGACCGGGGTTGGGGTCCCCGCCGAACAGGGCGGTCTTGACCAGCAGCGAGTCGGCGATGGCCCGGGCCACGACGCGGGCGTCGCCTTCGGTTCGCGCCCCCGTGACCTCGACGACCACGACGTGGGTGGCCCCCTCGGCGTCGTCGGCGAGCTGGCGCACCAGGGAAGACGCCACCTCCTCGACCGCGCGGGCGAGGTGGTCCCCCGCGGGCGTGCCCGGTTCGCCCGGCGGCCCGCCGGCGGCGCCGCCGGCGAGCAGCAGCACCGTGTTGTTCGTGCTGGTGCAGCCGTCCACGCTCAACGACTCGAACGCCGGCTCCAGGACCTCGGCGGCCAGGCGCTTCAGCGGCTCCTGCGCCACGGGCGCGTCGGTGGTGACGAAGGCGAGCATCGTCGCCAGCCGCAGGTCCGGCGCGATCATGCCGACGCCTTTCGCGCAGCCGCCGACGCGATACGCGCCTCGAGCGGCCGCCGCCTGCTTTCGAACGGTGTCGGTCGTGGTGATGGCCCCCGCGAACGCCTCCCCACCCTCGGGCGAGAGCGTCTCGATCAGCGATGGGATCGCGGCCAGGAACTCGTCCAGGTGCAGGGGTTCGCCGATCACGCCGGTCGAACCCGCGAGCACGTCACCGGGGTCCACGCGGAGCGCGTCGGCGACGGCGGCCGTTGCGGTCTCGGCGTCGCGGTCGCCCCGGGGCCCGGTGCCGGCGTTGGCCTGGCCGCTGTTGACGACCACGGCCCGGGCGCTGCCGCCGGCGAGACGGCGTCGCGACAGCCCGACGGGCGCCGCCGCGAACACGTTGGTCGTGAACAACCCGGCGGCGCTCGCGGAGCCGTCGGCCACGAGCAGACCGAGGTCCGGACGCCCGGACGGCTTCATGCCGGCCGTCACGCCCGAGGCCCGGAACCCCCGCGGGAACGTCACGCTCACGGGTACATCCCCACCGACGACAACGCGGTGGTCTCCTCCGCGCCGACCATCAGGTTCAAGTTCTGGATCGCCTGACCGGCGGCGCCCTTCACCAGGTTGTCGACGGCGCCCACCACGACGGCCGTTCCGGTCCGCGGGTCGACGGCCGCCTGGACCTCGACCACGTTCGAACCGCGAACGCGTTTCGTGTCGGCCATGGCGCCGGCGGGCAACACGTGCACGAACGGCTCCCCTTCGTAGGCGGCGGCGAGCACCTCCACGAGCGCGCCGGTGGTGCTTCCCTCGGCGGCCCGGGCGTACGCGGTGGTCAGGACCCCGCGGACGGCGGGGACCAGGTGGGGGACGAACGAAACGGCCACCGAAACGCTCGAGGCCTCGCCGAGCGCGCGCTCGAGCTCCGGCGTGTGCTGGTGGGCCGGGAACCGGTACGGGCGAACGCTCTCCTCGGTGGCCGCGTAGCTCATGGCGTCGTCGCCCGAGCGGCCGGCGCCGGAGAGCCCCGTCTTGCCGTCGACCAGGATCCGGTCCGGCTCGATCACCCCCGCCTTCAGCAGCGGGGCGAGCCCGAGGATGGCCGGCGTGGGGAAACACCCCGGGTTGGCCACGAGCTCGGCGCCACGGATCTGCTCCCGGAAGAGCTCGGTCAGCCCGTAGACGCTCTTGTCGAGCCACGCCGGCGCCGGGTGCTCGAACCCGTACCAGGCCGGGTACGCCTCGGCGGCCAGCCGGAAGTCCCCGCCGAGGTCGATCACTCGGGTCGCGGCCTCGAGCAGGCCGGGGGCCACGGCAGCGGCGTCGCCCCTCGGCAGCGCGAGGAACACGAAGTCCAGCCCCGAAGCCTCCTCCACTGGCCGGATCAGCAGGTCACCCGCCGCCGAGGCCGCCAGGTGCGGTTGGGCCTCGCCGAGCCGGCGCCCGGCGCTCGACCGGCCGCCAAGGAACGCCAGGTCCACCATCGGATGGCCCAGCAGCAGGCGCACCAGCTCCCCGCCCGTGAACCCGGACGCCCCCACAACGCCGATCGGCACCTGCATCTGAGTATTTATGCAACCAATGAATGAAACTGTCAACCGACGGGTTATCGCGGGGCCACCAGGTCGTCCAAACCCCGCTTCGTTCAGCCCTCGGGGCGGTCGAACCGCAGGGACGCGAGCTGCTCCTCGGCCTGCTCGATCGCGGAGGCGAGCCACGCGGCCTCCTGAGGGCCTTGGGGATCACGGCGCCCAAACATGAACTGGTTCAGCGTCTCGTCAGAGCCGAACTGGATGCCTTTGGTGGCCAGGAACTCGCCGACGGCGAACTCCCACGAGAACAACGCGGTGCCGTCGTCGAACGCCTGCACCGTGTACGTCAGATAGGGGTTCGGCCGGGACGCGAACACGCGGACGCCGCGGGGCGACCGCTCGCTGCTCGGGACGAAGCCGAACCGCTCCAGCGCCTCCTCGAACTGCATCGGATCGAGCCTACGGGCCGCCGACCACCTCGAGCACGCCCGGCCGCTCCGGTGCCCCGCCGGCCGGCGCCGCCGACCGCCCTCGCGCCACCGAACCGCGGGCCTTCCCCAGCCCCGAGCGCATCTCCTCGGCGGCGTTCGCGAGCATCGTCGCGGCCCTGGCCACCTTGTTCTCGACCACACCGTCGAGGGCGTCGAGGATCGATGCGACCTCCGCGAGGGCGACTCGGGCGTCATCGGCCCCACCGAACCGGTGGACCAGGCTGTACAGGAACAGGAGAACGGGCAGCGCCGTGGAGTACGGCACGATCACCACGCCGCGAGCGAACGCGTCGGCGTGGGCCCGACGCAGCACCGCGTAAGCGGCGTCGGGGATCGCCGCCACCGCCACCGGCGCCGTCGCCGCGGGGTCGAGGTACTGCGCGACCTCGCGGGCGCGCGCGACCACCTGTCGCTCGACCGCCCGCGCCGCGTGTTCGCGTTCGGCGTGGTCGGTGCATGCCTCGAGCGCCTGGAGCTCGGCCACGGCGGTCCACTTCGAGTCCACCGGCAGCCGGCGGCCGTCCGGCAGCTCGAGCGCGAACTCGACCACCCTGCCGTTGATCCGCAGGTCCGTGACGAGCATGCCCGGCGGCAGCTGCGCCAGGTGGTCGCGGAGGACGTTCTCGCCGGCACGGCCCTGCGCCACCCCGCCGGCGAGCACGGTCGAGAGGCGGTGCACCACCTCCCAGGACTCCCGCTCCCGCTCACGTCGTTCCTCCTCACGGACCGCCAGCCGCTCCAGGGCCGAACGCGCCGCCCCCATCTCGCGAGGGAGGTGTTCGGCCTCGCCGCCGCGAACGGCGGCGGCGTCCGCCAGGCGCCGCAGTTCGGCGGCCTGGACCTCGAGCCGGCCGGCCAGCGCCCCGGGATCGGCGGCCGTCGCGGCCGGCCGCCGGGCCAGGAGGCCCAGGACGCCGCCCACGGCCGCGCCCACGGCCAGCGCGACCGCGACGTACCCGATCGTCTCCATGGGGCGAGCGTAGAGGCCGCCTCCGACATCCCGGGGCGGGGGTCACGGACGGTCCTGGACGGGCCCGGACCCTGGACCCTGAGCCCGCCCGGATGCAGGCGAGAAGGTGGAACCGCGAAGGATCGAAAGGAGGCCGTCGTGACGAGAACGAAGGTGCTGGTGGCATGCGCGAGCAAGATGGGGTCGACGGCCGGGATCGCGGACGCCATCGCCGCCCGGCTGCGCGAGGCCGGCCTCGAGGTCGAACGCACGGATGCCGGCCGGGTCCAAAGCCTCGAAGGCTACGACGCGGTGGTGCTGGGGAGCGCTGTGTACCTCGGCCGGTGGCGGGCGACGGCGGTGCGGTTCCTCCATCGGTTCCGCAGCGAGCTCGGTCGCCGGCCGACCTGGCTGTTCCAGAGCGGGCCGCTCGACGATTCCGCAGAACGCACACCTCCGGCGTTGCCCGGCCGGATCGCCGCGCGTGCCGAACGGATCGGCTGCCGCGGGTTCGTGACGTTCGGAGGCTGCATCGACCCCGACCACGCGGAGGGGTTCGCCGCCAGACGGATGGTCGACGCCGGGCTGGCGAAGGACTACCGGGACTTCGACCGCGTGCGGGCGTGGGCGGACGCCATCGCAACCGAGCTCGGTTCGTGCGCCCCGGCCGCCTAGCCCAAAGAGGTCCGGCTAGAAGACGCGGGACTCGCGGATCTTCTCGAGTGACTCTCGAGCCCGGGCGCGCACCTCTTCGTCCTCATCCTCGAGGACCTCGGCCAACGGACCAACGGCCTCGATCGCGCGCGTCTCGCCGAGGGCGACGATCACTCGGGCGCGTTCGCTCTTCGGCCCCTGTTTGAGCGCCTTCTCCAAACAGTCCACGGCGACCGGCCCGAGGTTCCCAAGGGCCTGGATGGCCGCCCAACGGATGGTCCGGTCCTCCGGGCCCACCACCTCGGCGGTGGTCCGCAGCACCGACACGCTCCCGATCAGCCCGAGCGCCACGGCGGCGCGGCACCGGACCTCGTCGGACGGATCCTGGAGCAACGACACGAGGGGGCCCACCGCCCGCAGCTCCCCCAGCCGGCCGAGCGCGAACGCGGCCGCCCCTCGCACCTGCGCGAACGGGTCGTGGAGCGCGCCGAGCAGCGCGGCCGCGACCGCCTCGCCGCCGTCGCTTCGGCCCAGCCGGTCGGCGGCGGCCGCCTTTGCCGCGAAGTCCGCCTTCGGGTCGTGCAGGACGTCGACGGCCTTCGGGACGTCCTCGGGGTACGCCTCGAGCACCGGATGCATCAGGACGTCTCCGCTCTCTGCGTGCTCGGACACCGAGAACACCCCCTTGCCGCGGCGCGGCGAACGTGTGGTCTGCGTCCCCATCTTGGCCCCGGCCGCGGGGGCCCGAGGAAGGTCCAAGGACCCGTTGCCGAGGGGACGGGCGCCGACCGCCCCGCCGCCGGCACGCCGTTGGCGTCTAAGATTCGCGGCGATGGCCCCGCCCACGATCCCGGTCCTTCGGGTGGCGGGCTCCCACCGGGAGGTGGGGGCGCAGATCGGCGCCGCCTGCGCCGAGACCTTCCGCCGGGCGGTTGCGTTCGACCACACGCGCATCCCCGGGGGCCGGACGCGGGCCGATCAGCTGGCCCTGGCCGATCGATACCGCGATGCGGCGTACGCCGCCTACCCCTGGTACCGCGACGAGCTCGAGGGAGCCGCGGAGGCCGCCGGCGTCGAGCCCCGGGCCCTGTTCGCCTGCGTGGTCGAGGAGATCTGGTACGAGCCTTATGCCCGACGCCTGTCGGGCCGATGCACCGATGTCGTGGCGGTCCCGCCGGCGACCCGAGACGACCACGTGTTGGTGGCCCACAACAACGACATGCCGAGGTCGTACCAGGACGAGCTGGTCGCCCTGGAGATCGCGGTCGCGGGCGAACCGACCGTGTTCGCCGTCGGCAACGGCGTGTGGTTGAGCTGCGGATGGAACGATGCCGGCATCTCGATGACCGGGAACGAGCTCGCGCCGCTGGACGAACGGGTCGGTGTGCCGAGGGAGGTCCAGTTCCGCTCGATGCTGCGCCAGCCGACCCTCGAGCGGGCGGTGGGCGATGCCCTGCGGCACGATCGCGCGTCCAGCTACAACCAGGTCTTGGTGACGCGCCTCGGCGAGGTGGTGAACATCGAGGGTTCGGCCACGGACGCCGAGCTCCTCGGCGCCGACGAATACGGCCACCTCGTGCACACCAATCACTACGTCTGCCCCAGCATGACGCGGTACGAGGGCGACCCCGCGTATGCGGAACGTTCCGCCAAACGCTACGCCCGGGCCGCCGAGCTGCTCGCGCGCGCCGGTCCGGCCACGATCACCGCGGACGCGCTCCGCGCCGTCCTGTCCGATCACGAAGGCGCGCCCGACGCCGTGTGCCGGCACCCCGAGCGGTCCCCCGAATCGAGCTCGTCGGGCACGACGTTTTGGTGGATCGCCGATCTGACGGAGGGGTTCGTTCGGTTCGGCCGCGGGAACCCGTGCGACTCGATCCCCCAGGAGCACCGTTTCTCCCCCGCGGAGGAGTCGGCGGCCTGATCC
>DATHVC010000019.1:0-6858 GCA_035461565.1 Actinomycetota bacterium | reverse complement strand
GCACGACCATGTCCACCGGGATCCGCCGGACCGCGCCGATCAGCGTGTCCTCAGCCCGGATGACGAGGTGACCCTCCTCTTCGGGGGCCATCGCCTCGTCGGTCACGCCGGCGACGCGACCGCGGACGAAATGCACGCCCTCGCGGAGGAGCTTCCAGTAGAACTCCTCGTAGCCCTTCCCGGGCGTTCGCATGTCGATGTAGAAGTTGTAGACCTCGGCCCCGGTGCGCTCGCGGATCAGGTGCGCGATCTTCAGCGAGTACATGCAGCAGACCTTCGAGCAGTACACGTTGTGTTTGCGGTCGCGCGAGCCGACGCAGTGGATGATCCCGACCGTCTCCGGCCGGCCGCCGTCGCGCAGGACCACTTCGCCTCCGGTGGGCCCGGCGGCGTTGAGGAGCCGCTCGACCTCCAGGCTCGTGTACACGTTCGGGTACCGGCCGTAGCCGTATTCGGGCATCCGACCGGCGTCGAACGCCTTGAACCCCGTGGACAGGACGATCGCGCCGACCCGGACCTCGTCGAACGTCTCCTGCTGCTCGAAGTCGAACGCGTCGCGTTCGCACGCGTCGATGCACGGCCGGGGACACTTGCCGGTCTTGAACCAGATGCAGGCCTCGGGGTCGACCACCACGACCGGCGGCGTGGCTTGCGGGAACGGGATGTAGATCGGCTTGCGTTTGCCGAGCCGTTCATTGAACTCGTCGGCGTATTTCGCCTGTTTGTGGACGCACCCGTCGATGCAGGCCAGGCACCCGGTGCACAGGTCCTCCCGCACGTACCGTGGGCGGTGGCGCACACGGACGGTGAAGTTGCCCGTGTACCCCTCGACGCTCACGACGTCCGAAAACGTCCAGAGCGTGATGTTCGGGTGCGCCCGCACCTGCGACATCTTCGGCGTGAGGATGCAGGCCGAGCAGTCCAGCGTCGGGAACGTCTTGTCGAACTTGGCCATGTGGCCGCCGATGGTGCTCTCGCGTTCGACCAGGTAGACGTGTTTGCCGGCGTCGGCCATCGTCAGGGCGGCGTGGATGCCGGCGATCCCGCCGCCCACGACCATCACGTCGGTGTGCACGGGGACCTCGCGGCGTTCGAGCAGCTCGTGCGCCGCGACCCTCCGGACGGCCCCGGCCACCAGCACCTTGGCCTTCTCGGTGGCGTCGTCGCCGTTGGCCGTGACCCAGCTGACGTGTTCGCGGATGCTCGCCATCTGGAAGTAGAAGGGGCTGATGCCGCCGGCGGCGGTGGCGCGGCGGAACGTCGCCTCGTGCATCAGCGGAGAGCACGAGGCCACGACGACCCGGTTCACCAGGCCCTCCCGGATGTCCTGCTGGATCAGGTCCTGGCCGGGGTCGGAGCACATGAACTTGTAGTCGCGGGCCACCGAGACCCCGGGCAGGGTCGCGGCGAACGCCACGACCTCGCCGACGTCCACCTTGCCCGCGATGTTCAACCCACAGTGGCAGACGTAGACGCCGATCTTCGGGCGGCCGTTCGGCGAGGGCGAGAGCGCCGGGACCTCAGGCTCCGACATGGGCGCCCTCCTCCCGCGCGGCCGGCGTGGCCGGGAGCCAGCGAAGCATCCGGTGGATGCCGAGAGCCCGTTCGTCGAGCCCGAGCGCCACGCCCAGGAACTGGGTGGCGAAGCCCACCGCCATGTCCAGACGGTCGCCGAACTCGCGCTCCATCCGGTCCTGGAACCCCTCGAAGTTGAACTGGCAGAGCGGGCACACCGTGGCGATGGCGTCGGCGCCGCGCCGTTTGGCCTCGCGCACCAGCGTGTAGCTGAGTTTCAGCGTGGCCTCCGGCATCGCGCCGATCATCGGGCCGCCGCAGTAGCAGGAACCGCCGCAACACCGGGTCTTGAGGGGCCAGTCGACGGTCTCCGCGCCCGCCGCCTGCAACAGCCGGTCCATCGAGACCGGGTCGTAGAGGTCGTCGAACGCCGCGTACGGGCGGACGAGCAGACACCCGTAGTAACAGGCGACCTTCAGGCCGTCGAGCGGCCGGACGACCTTCTGGGCGATGCGCTCGACACCGACGTCGTTGACCAGGACGTCGAGCGGATGCCGGACCCGGCTCCGCCCCTCGTATCGCAGGCCGATGGTCTCGAGGGCGCCGCCCACGCGCTCGGCCACCTCCCCTCCTTCCTGGAGGGTGCGTTCGGCTTTCATCAGCGCGCGGTAACAGCCGGCACACGAGGACACCAGCTCGACCGGTGCCTCGCCGGGCGTCTGCGTCTCGGCCAGCGCCAGGTTGCGGGCCGAGAGCGCCACCGCCTTCACCCCGTCCACCGACGGCCACGCCGTCGCGCCGCAGCAGTTCCAGTCGTCGATCTCGTCGAGCTCGACGTCGAGCGCGCCGAAGACCGCCTGCATCGACTCGACGTACGCTCGTCCGGTCCCGAGCGCGGAGCAGCCGGGGAAATACGCGTACTTCATGCGATCGCCTCCGCGGGTTCGAGCGATTCACCGGGAAGGCCCGCGGCCGGCGGCCGCTCCGTCGCGGCCAGGAACCTCTTCAGCTCGCCGGGGCTGCGCACCGACTCCCGCCCGAAGCCGAGGCGTCCTCGCCGGATCAATCGCAACGCGATCGCCGAGTTCTTCAGGAGCAACCACGGATTGGTCCGCAGGTAGAGCTTGACCGAGATCCAGGACTCGGTGCTCCGGCCTCGCCGCTCGATCATGTCGACGAACTCTTTGGCCATCACCGGAGTCGTGAATCGCCTGGGGTAGCGGCCCTCGCGAACCGAGAGCCGCCGGAGCCCGTGCATGATCTCGGTGATCGGGATCCGCTTGGGGCACTCGACGGTGCACGAGTAACACGAGGTGCACACCCAGATCGCCAGGCTCCCGAGCACGTCCTCGCGGCAGCCGGCCCTCGTCATCGCGATCATCCGGCGCGGCGTGTAGTCCATGTAAGAGCTCATGGGGCACACGGCGGTGCACGTGCCGCACTGGATGCATTCCTGGAGCTTCTCGCCGCCCGGGATCGCGGCGATCTCGCGGGCGAACCCCGGGTCGAGCTGTGACTCGAATCGCGACTGGTCCTTGACCCGCCGCCAACGGCCAAACGACCCGAACGTTCGCATCCCGCCCGCCTTCGCCCGGATCTGACGAGGCGACCGTTGCACCGGAGGGCCCCGGCCGTCAGGACCGAAGGGCCCGATCCCTGAGGGAAGGGGCGCCCCGCAACTCCGGCGGTTCGCCGAGGATGCCCGGGACCGATCGGCGCCGGGCGTTCAGTGAGGCTGATCGGGGCGGCTCACGGGACGTGCAGGTCGGCGGTTACCGGCAGGTGGTCGGAGGCGGCCGCGGCCTCGGGATACCCGGCGACCCAACATCGGTCGGGTTCGACGTCGGCCGAGACGAACAGGTAGTCGATCCGGAGCGCCCGGTTTCGGTACGAGATCGTCGCGCCGTCGCCGGCGGCGCTCCGAGCCCAGACGTCGGTGAGGGTGGTGGCCAACCGGGCCGGCGCCGGGCCGTCGGGGTCGTCGTTCAGGTCGGCGCCGAGCACCAACGGCGTGCCGAGCTCCCGGCACAACCTCTCGAGCTCGACGGCATGCCCTCGGCGGTCCCGCGCCCTCAGGCCCAGGTGGGCGGAGATGGCCCAGAACCGGTCACCGCCCCGACGGACCTGGGCGACCAGCGCCCCGCGCGGGTACCAGAGCTCGGACCGGGAGAGGCGCACCAGACGTGAGGTCGAGATCCGCAGCGGCGGGTGCACCAGGACGGCGTTCTGGATGCGACGGCGAAACGGCGAGATCGGATCCGTCGCCGCGTCCATGCCGAGGCCCCGGGCCAGCCGGGCGAACGAGCGTCGCGGACCCGATTCCTGCACGAGCACGACGTCCGGCCGTTCCGCCTCGATCACGGCGGCGACCCGCTCCTCGCCGTGACGCAGCCCGCGCAGGTTGTACGTCATGACCCGCACCCGGCAACTCTAGGCCCGCCGGTTCAGGCCAGATCGAAGTGACGGCGGCGAACGTCGGCCTTGGCGGCGTCGTCCACGAAGCTCGCGTCGATGGCGTTCTCGGTGACCCGGCGGAGCTCGTCGTCGGAGAAGCCGAGGTCGTTGCGGCACACCTCGAGCTCGTGGGTCAGGTCGATGGCGAACAGGCCCGGGTCGTCGGTGTTGATCGTGACCGAGACGCCCTGGTCGATCAGCCACCGGGCGGGGTGGTCGCGGAGCTGCGCCACCGCGTTGGTCCGCCAGTTCGACGTGGGGCACATCTCGAGCGTGACCTTCCGGTCCCGCGCCAGCGCCACGACCACGGGATCGGCGGCCACGCTCACGCCGTGGCCGAGCCGCCGCACGCCGAGCGCCTCGATGGCCTCCTTCGGGAACTGCGGATCGGTGGACTCGCCGTAGTGCGCCGTGAGCGGGATTCCCGCCCTGGCCAGCGGCGCCAAGACGTCGACGAACATCGAGGGCGGGTATCCCCGTTCCTCGTTGGCCAGGTCGAAGCCCACGAGCTCGTCGCGATGCTCGAGCGCGAACCGGACGGTTCGCTCCGCCGACTCCATCCCGTAGTTGCGCGAGACGATCGCGATCAGGCCGACGGTTACGTCGTGGTCTCGCGAGGCGCGCTCGACGCCCCGGCGGATCGCCGCGAACGCCTCGTCCCAGTCGAGCCCGTGCGGGGCGCACAGGAACTCGGGGGAGAACCGAAGCTCGGCCAGGCGGACGTTGTCGAGCGCCAGGTCCTCGACGGCCTCGTAGGCGATGCGCTCGGTGGACCCGGCGTCTCGGAACGCGCGCTGGGCGATGCCGAAGAACTGCAACACGGTTTCGAGGCTGTCCATCGGCTCGAGCACCTGGGCCCGGGGCGCCAGCTCCTCCCGCGTGGCCTCGGGGTGCGGCACGCCGGCCTCGCGGGCCAGGTCGATCAGCGTCTGGAGCCGGATCGCGCCCTCGAGGTGCCGGTGCAGCTCGACCTTCGGCACGGCTTTGAGATCCACGGCGCAACCAATACCATGCGCGACATGTTCCTCGAGGGGAAACGGCTGCTCGTCACCGGCGTGTTGACCCGGGAGTCGATCGCCTATGCGACGGCGCAGTCGTTGCAGGAGAACGGCGCCGAGCTCGTCCTCACGTCGTTCGGCAGGGCCATGAGCGTCACCGAGAAGTCGGCCAGGCGGCTCCCGCGGCCGGTCGACGTGCTCGAGATGGACGCGAACGACCCGGCGCAGATCCAGGCGGTCGCCGACGAGCTCGCCTCGCGATGGGGACACGTCGACGGGTTCCTGCACGCGATCGCGTTCGCGCCGCAGGACGCCCTGGGTGGCAACTTCCTGCACACGCCGTGGGAGAGCGTGGCCACGGCGATCCAGACGAGCGCCTATTCGCTCAAGGCCATCGCGACCGGCCTCCTTCCGTTGATGAAGGATCGCGGCGGCTCGATCGTGTCGCTGGACTTCGACGCCCGGGTGGCGTGGCCCGTCTACGACTGGATGGGCGTGGCCAAGGCGGCGCTGGAGTCGGTCACGCGGTACCTGGCCCGGGACCTCGGTCCGCACCACATCCGCGTGAACACGGTGTCGGCCGGGCCGCTCCGCACGATCGCCGGAAAGGGCATCCCCGGCTTCCAGGACCTCGCCGACGGCTGGGGCTTGTGGGCCCCGCTCGGCTGGGACCCCAAAGACGCCTCGCCGGTGGGCGACGCGATCGCGTTCCTGTTCTCGGACCTGGCCCGCGGGATCACCGGCGAGATGATCCACGTGGACGGAGGGTACCACGCCATGGGCGCCTCATCGGCGGCGCCGGCGGAGGGACCGCAGGCGCCGTAACGGCGCGGGAACCACTTGACCCGCGATACGGTCGTTTATGAGTGGCGAGCGACGACGACCTGCGGCTGCCGATCGACCTGCGCCCGGTCTCGAACGGCGAATACGACCCCACCCCGCTGTCGGCCGTGGCGCGCGAAGCGGTTCGGCGCGCCCGGGTCCGGTGCCTGGAGACGGCCGACCGCCTGGCCATGCCTCGCCGGCGGTTCCTGCGCACCCTGTGCGCGTCCGCGATCACCCTGCTCTCGCTCGAAGCCTGCACCCGCGAGGCACACCGGGCCCGCTCGTCCTCGTCGCCGAGCTCGGAGCCGGCCTCGCCGACCGCCGAACCGGGCGGGGGCTTCGATCTCCCGCCCGAGGCGGCCACCGAGCCCGAGGCGGCCGAAGACGCCCTGGCCGGCGAGGAGTTCATCATGGACGTTCAGGCCCACCTGCTCGAATACGACCTCAACCCGGTCTTCCACGGCGAGGGCTTCTACGCGAACTTCCCGCAGCGGTACTGTGGCGAAGACGACCCGCGCGTGTGTTTCTCGATCGAACACTTCCTCGAAGCGTTCTTCATCCGCAGCGATACGAACGTCGCGGTGCTCTCGGCCCTCCCCATCTACCCGGAGGGGTCGCCGCTCTCGCCGGAGATCATGTTCGAGACCCGGCGAATCGTGGACGGGCTGTGCCGCGACGAACGCGTGCTGCTGCACGGCCAGGTGCTGCCGAACATCGGGTCGCTCGAGTCGGTGCTCGACGGTATGGCAGACACCGTTCGCCGATACCCGATCGCCGCGTGGAAGACGTTCACGCACTTTCCCGACTTCTTCGATCCGGGCGGCGGCGCGTGGTGGCTCGACGACCACGAGGCCGGCCTGCCGGCCGTGGGCGAGCCGTTCATCCGCCGCAGCGTCGAGCTCGGCATCGACACGATCTGCGTGCACAAAGGCTTCAGCGGGGGCAGCCGGTTCTCCTCCCCGATGGACGTCGGACCCGCCGCCCGCAAACACCGCGACGTGAGCTTCGTCGTCTACCACTCCGGTTACGAGTCGGGCGGATTCGAGGGCCCGTACACGTCGGCGAC
>DATHVC010000018.1:0-10718 GCA_035461565.1 Actinomycetota bacterium | reverse complement strand
TGACCTCGAAGACGTCGTCGCTGGCCGTGGACCTTGCCGAAGACAAAGACCTGACTCGGCGCCTGCTGGCCGCCGCCGGCCTGCCGGTCCCGCGCGGACGGATGGTGCGGACCGAAGACGAGGCGGCCGCCGCGGCCACGGCGATCGGCGTTCCCGTGGTGACCAAGCCGCTCGACGGCAATCACGGGCGCGGCGTCTCGCTGGACCTGCGCACCGTGCGCGACGTGCGAGCCGGCTTCCGGCGGGCGCTCTCGGAGTCGCGGAGCGGGCGGGTCGTGGTCGAGAGCTTCGTCACCGGGAACGACTACCGGGTGCTGGTGATCGGCGGCCGGATGGTCGCGGTGGCCGAACGCGTCCCGGCGCACGTCGTGGGGGACGGCGAACACACCGTCGCCGAGCTGGTCGAGCGGACGAACCGGGACCCCCGTCGCGGGATCGGGCACGAGAAGGTCCTGACGAAGATCAAGGTGGACGAGGCCGCGGTGGCGCTCGTGCGAACGCAGGGGTTCGCCATGGACGACGTCCCGCCGGAGGGGCGGATGGTCAAGCTCGTCTCGACCGGCAACCTCTCCACCGGCGGCATCTCCATCGACCGGACCTGGGAGGCGCACGAGGAGAACGTCGAGGTCGCCGAGGAGGCGGCCCGGGTGATCGGTCTGGACGTGGCCGGGATCGACTTCCTGGTCCCGGACATCGCCCAGCCGGTGCGCGAGACCGGAGGGGCGATCGTCGAGGTGAACGCCGCGCCGGGCTTTCGCATGCACACGCACCCCACCGAGGGCGAACCGCAATACGTGGCGAAGGACGTGGTGGACCTGTTGTTCCCGCCGGGGTCGCCGGCGCGGATCCCGATCGTGGCGGTCACCGGGTCCAACGGCAAGACGACGACGGTTCGGATGGTGGCGCACATCTTCAAGGGGATGGGGCGCTCGGTGGGGTTCACCACGACCGACGGCGTCTACATCGACGGGCGCCTGGTGAAGCGGGCCGACGCGAGCGGTCCGAAGTCCGCGCAGATGGTCCTGCAGAACCCTCGCGTGGACTTCGCCGTGTTCGAGACGGCGCGCGGCGGGATCCTGCGCGAGGGGCTCGGCTACGGGGTCAACGACGTGGCCGTGGTCCTCAACGTGACCGGCGACCATCTGGGGCTCCGGGGCATCGACACGCTCGAGCAGCTGGCCGCGGTCAAACAGGTCGTGGTCGAGGCGGTTCCGAAGACCGGGTGGGCCGTGTTGAACGCCGACGACTCCCTGGTCCTGGACATGCGGAAGGCGTGCAGCGGCAGCGTGATCCTGTTCTCGATGCGCGACGACAACGAGTTCGTGGACCGATGGGTCCGCCGGGGGCGCAAGGCGGTCGTGCTGGAGTCGGGGACGCTCGGCGAGGTCATGGTGATCAAGGAGGGACGGCGAACCATGCCGATCGCCTGGATCCACACGCTCCCCGCCACCTTCGAGGGCCGCGCTCGGATGATGGTCCAGAACGCCATGGCGGCCGCGGCGGCGGCGCACGCGGCGGGCGCCCATCTGCACGACATCCGCCAGGGGCTCCGATCGTTCACGACGTCGATCTACCAGGCGCCCGGGCGGCTGAACGTGTTCGACCTCGACGGGGTCAGGGTGGTGATCGACTACGCCCACAACCCGGCCGGGCTCGAGAACCTGGGCGATTTCGTGGAGCGGCTGACCCGCGCCGCGCCGGTGGGCGGCCGACCCGGCGAACCCTCGTGGTCGGCGAACCTCCGGGTCGCGGTGGTGGCCACGGCGGGCGACCGCCGGGACGAGGACATGCGCGCGCTCGGACGGGTGGCGGCCCGGTACTTCGACGACGTGATCATCCGCGAGGATCGCCATCCCCGTGGCCGTCGCAAGGGGGAGACGGCGGCATTGATCGAGGCCGGCGTCAACGAAGCCATTGCGGGCGGCGCCCGGGCCGGCAACGTCGAGGTCCAGCTGGACGAGATGGACGCCATCCGAACGGCGCTCGACCGGTCGCGGCCGGGCGACCTGGTCGTCCTGTGCGTGGACTACGCGACCGAGGTGTACGAGGAGCTGGAGCGACGCCGCTCGCTCGCGGCGCCGGCGGTCCTGCGGCTGCCCGACGGGGACGGACGCCCGGGAGGGGAGCCCGACCTGCTCGAACGGACCCACGAACGCGGCCTGCCGGGCCGATGACGGGGTCGTGAAGGCATCCGAGCCCCGGACCCGCCGCCGTCGCGCTCCGAGCACCATCGCGGCGGGGGTGTTGATCCTCGGGTTGACCGCGCTGTTCGGCGTGATCGGGGTGGATCAGATGCGCGGAGCCCTCGACGCGGATCGCATCGACCGCGAGACCCTGCTGTCGGCGATCGGCCTGGGGCTGGACGCCGGCGATCTCCAGACCTTCCTGGCCATCACCGGCGGAGTGCTCCTGGCGTTGTGCGCGATCACGGCGTCGCTCGGCGTGGGGGTGCTGCGCCGGCGGGAGGGTGCCCGCCACGCCGCCATCGGCACGTTCGTCGTCTTCGCCGTGATCACGATCCCGCTCGCGTTCTCGGGGCTCCTGTCCGACGACCCGCCCCCGGGCGTGCTCTTCGGGCTCGGGATCGGGGCCCTCGACGCCGCCGTGGTCGCGTTGCTCCTGCGGCGCGACACGTCGGCCGACTTCGAGCGGGCGGAGGAGCTTCGAGCCCGGCTCCGGGCGGAGCGGCGGCGGCTCAGGCGGGCTCGTTCCCCGGACGCCACTTGATGCTGCAGCCCACGCTCGCACGCTGGTCCTCGGGGACGGGGGCGCCCGACAGGGCCGCGTCGATCGCCGCCCGGAGGTCCCGCCCGGTCACGGGGATGCCGTTTCCGGGCCGGCTGTCGTCGAGCTGGCCCCGGTAGACGAGCCGTCGCTCGGCGTCGTGCAGGAAGAAGTCCGGGGTGCAGGCAGCTCCGTAGGCCCTGGCGACCTCCTGAGACTCGTCGAACAGGTAGGGGAACGGGTACCCGGCCTCGCGCGCTTCCTCGGCCAAGCTCTCCGGCGCGTCCTCCGGGTACGTTTCCGGGTCGTTCGAGCTGATCGCCACGATGGCCAGATCGGCGTGGGCGTAGTCCCGGGCCAGCTGCACGAGGCCGGACCGTACGTGTTTCACGTACGGGCAGTGCCGGCAGATGAACATCACGAGCAGCGCCCGCGTTCCCTCGAAGTCGCCGAGCGTCAGCGTCCGTCCGGTGGTGACGTCGGACAGTGCGAAGTCCGGAGCGCGCCGGCCGAGCTCGGGCATCGTCGACGTTGCGGCCATGGACGAGCCTCCTCCTTCGCTCGGGTCATCTGGACAGGCTATCGCCCGGCGCGCAGCGACCGCGCGAGCTCGACGAACGCCTCGAACGCCGTCGGGTCGCTCAGCGCGCCGGGGCTCGCCACCTCCTCCGGCCTCGCGCCCATCAGCAGGCGTTTGACCGGAACCTCGAGCCGTTTGCCGTTGAGCGTCTTCGGGATGTCCGGCACCTGGAGGATCCGGTCCGGGACGTGCCGAGGCGAGAGCTGGGTCCGGATCTCCGAGCCGATCCGTTCGCGCAGCCCGTCGTCCAGCGTCGTATCGGGGTCGAGCGCCACGAACAGCAGCAGCTCGCCCTCCCGGCCGAGCGCGCCGGTGTCCACGACGAGTGTCTCGCGGACCCATGGGATCGTCTCGACCACGCGGTAGAACTCGCTGGTGCCCACCCGGACGCCGCCGCGGTTCAGCGTGGCGTCGGAGCGCCCGTAGATGACGCAGGTCCCTCGCGACGTGACCTTGATCCAGTCGCCGTGCCGCCACACGCCGGGGTACGTCTCGAAGTAGCTCGAGCGGTACCGACTGCCGTCCGGATCGTTCCAGAAGAAGACCGGCATGGAGGGCATCGGTTCGGTCAACACCAGCTCGCCGACCTCGTCGATCACCGGCCGCCCGTCGGCGTCGTAGGCCTCGACCCTCGCCCCGAGGCACCGGCACTGAAGCTCGCCGGAGTGGACGGGCAACATCGGGTTCGAGCCGACGAAGGCGGTGCACAGGTCCGTGCCGCCGCTGATCGAGCCCAGCCACACGCCCGGCTTGACGTGACGGTAGACCCAGTCGAACCCCTCCGGTGACAGCGGGGCGCCGGTGGACCCGATCGACCGCAGGCGCGACAGGTCCGCCACCTCCCGAGGCTCCACTCCGGCCTTCATGCACGCATGCAGGTACGGCGCGCTCGTCCCGAAATACGTCATGCCGGTGTCCTCGGCCAGCCGCCACAAGACGTCCAGATCCGGATGCGCCGGGCTCCCGTCGTACAGGACGATCGAGGCGCCGAGCGCGAGCCCGGTGACGATGAAGTTCCACATCATCCACCCGGTCGTGGTGAACCAGAACAGCCGGTCGTCCGGGCCGAGGTCCAGATGGAGCGACAGGATCTTGAGATGTTCGAGCAGGATGCCGCCGTGCCCCTGGACCATGGCCTTGGGCAGCCCCGTCGTTCCGGAGGAGAACAGGATCCACAGCGGATGATCGAACGGGACGGGTTCGGGCCGGGCGTCGGCCGGCTCGGAGAGGAGCTCCTCCCACGACACGGCGTCCGAAGGCGCCGACGCCGGCCCATCCTCCAGGTACGGCACGAGCACCAGCCGCTCCAGCCCCGGAAGGGCTGCCGCGATCTCGCGGACGACCGGCAGGCGGTCGAACGGACGCCCCCCGTAGCGGTACCCGTCCACGGCCAGCAGCACCTTGGGCTCGATCTGCCGGAATCGGTCGGTCACCGCCCGCAGCCCGAAGTCGGGCGAACACGACGACCAGATCGCGCCGATTGACGCCGTCGCCAGGAACGCGACCACGGCCTCCGGGGCGTTCGGCAGGTAGGCCGCCACGCGGTCGCCCCGGCGGACGCCGAGGCGTCGCAGGCCGCGGGCGGCGGCCCCCACCATGTGGACCAGCTCGGATCGCGACAGGTCGACGGTCCTGCCGTCTTCCCGCCGGAACTGGACGGCCGGGCGGGCGTCGGCCTCGGCCAGCACGTGTTCGGCGTAGTTGAGCGTGGCGCCGTCGAACCACCTGGTGCCCGGCATCGTGCGTTCGCTCAGCACCGAGCGCGCGGGGGTCTGCGCCCGAACGCCGCAGAACTCCCAGATCGAGGTCCAGAACCCCTCGAGGTCGGCAACCGACCATCCCCACAGGTCGTCGTAGGTATCGAACCGGAGCCCCAGCTCACGTTCCAGCCAGGCCCGGTACCGCGCCAGGTTCGAGCCGGCCGCGAGCTCCTCGGGGGGCGTCCACAGCAGCGTGCCTTCCCGGACCCGCTCCACGCCGGCTACGTCCTCCCGACGGCGCTCGCCGCGGCCGTAGTCTGGCCGCGAAGGATGCGGAGGATCCGCTCGGGCGTGAGCGGCATGCGGAGCCCGCGGGTGTCGTGGTCGCGCAGGGCGTCCGCCACGGCGTTGGCGATCGCCGGGGGCGCGCCGATCGCCCCGGACTCCCCGATGCCTTTGGCGCCCAGCGGGTTGTCCGGGCTCGGCGTCTCGGTGGCCAGGACGAGCGTCTCCACGGCTTCGGCGGAGCTCGGGACGCCGTACGTGGCCAGCGACGTCGCGAGGGGCTGCCCGTCCTCGTCGAAGACGACCTCCTCGTAGAGCGCCTGGCCGACCCCTTGGGCGAGGGCTCCCTCGACCTGCCCGTGGGCGAGCAGCGGGTTGATGACGACCCCGCAGTCGTCCACGGCGACGATCCGCCGCACGTGCACGGCGCCCGTCTCCCGGTCCACCTCGACGACGGCGACGTACGTTCCGTACGGGAACGCCTGCGGAGAGGTGAAGGTGTGTTCGGCGGCCAGGCCGCCCGCCGCGCCCGCGAGCTCGGCGAGCGTGACGGCGCGGTCCGGTGACCCCGTCACCGAAAACATCCCCCCGCCGTACGACAGGTCCTCTTCGGCCGCCTCGAGGTGCTCGGCCGCGGCCGCGCGGGCCCGGGCCGACAGTTCCACGGCGGCCCCGTGAAGCGCCGACCCACCCACCTGGATCGAACGGCTGCCGAACGTCCCGGTGCCCGACACGACCTGGTCGGTATCACCCTGCACCACCTCGACGTCGGCCGGGTCCAGGTCGAGCGCGGCCGCGACCACCTGCGCGAACGCCGTTCGATGCCCTTGACCTTGGGACGACGAGCCGCTGAACGCCCGGACCGGGCCGTCACCGCGGATCTCGACGGCGCCGTATTCCGTGCCGGCGATCCCGCTCCCGCTGCGTTCGACGAAGCAGCCGATCCCGATGCCGAGCAGCGGCTCCTGCGGACCGCGCGCGGCCTGCCGCCGCCGCACCTCGTCGTAGCCGGCGCGTTCCAGGGCGAGCTCGAAGGCGGCGGGGTGGTTCGCGCTGTCGTACCGGGCGCCGGTCGGGGAGCGGTACGGGAACTCGTCGGGGTGGAGCAGGTTCCGGCGCCGGATCTGCGCCGGATCGAGCTCGAGCCGCCGCGCCAGCTCGTCCATCAGCCGTTCGAGCGCGAACGCGGCCTCCGGCCGCCCGGCGCCCCGGTAGGGCGACGTCGGCGGGGCGTTCGTCACCACGGTCCGGACCCGCACGGAAAGGTGGGGGATCCGATACGGGCCGGACAACATCCATGCGGTGTTCGTCGCGATGAATCCGCCGGTGTGCGGATACGCGCCGGCGTCGCCATCGATCTCGGCGTCGAGCGCCACGATCCGGCCGTCCCGTTCGGCGCCGATCCGGAGCCGCTGGTTCTGTCCCCGGCCGTGGGGGCCCGCCAGGAACGCCTCCGAGCGCCCCTCGACCCATCGGATGGGACGAGCGAGCCGGCGGGCCAGGTGCGCCACCACGAGGTACTCGGGCCACGCCTGGCTCTTTCCGCCGAACGCTCCGCCCACGGCCGGCACCACCACCCGAACGAGCGCCGGGCCGAGCCCGAATGCCGCGGCCAGGTTGTCCCGGAGCCGATGCGGGGCTTGGTGGGAACACCACACGGCCAGGCCGTCGTCCTGCGGGACGACCAGGATCCGCCTCGTCTCCATCGCCGCGTGCGCCACCCGGGGGTGGTGCAGCTCGAGCTCGACGGTGACCGGCGCCGCGTCCATCGCCGTCGACACGTCGTCGCCGAACCGCTCAACGGCGACCACGTTCGCCGCGCCCGGGAACAGCTCGATGGCCGAGGTCGCCGCCTCGGTGGGGTCGAGCACCGCGGGGAGCGGGTCCACGTCGACCAGGACGAGCTCGGCCGCGTCCTGGGCGCGCGCGAGGTCGTCGGCCACCACCACGGCCACCGGTTCGCCCACGAAGCGAACGCGCTCCCGGGCCAGGCTGGGGCGGGACATCGCGTCGGGCACGTCGACACCGGGCATGGGCGGCATCGAGGGGAGATCGGGCAGATCGGCGGCCGCGAAGGCACCGGCCACGCCGTCGGAGGACCGGGCCGCTTCGAGGTCGACGTCGAGCACCTCGCCGTGGGCGACGGCACTCCGGACGAAGACCGCCTCGAGGGCCGGGATCGGCAGGTCGGCCACGAACCGTTCCTCCCCGGTCACGAGCGCGGGGTCTTCGACGCGCGGCAAGGGACGCCCGATCGGGCCGTCAACGTTCGTGGTCGCCTCTCTCATCTGTTCGATCGGCCTCCATCCTTCCACGGCGCCCATGTGCCGACCCCGGCGGCACGGTGACGCCGGTTCCCCGGGTCAGGCCGCCCACGATGCCCGGACCGAGGCCACCAACCGCCTCACCTGCGACGGTCCGAGGCGGCGTGCTCCGTTCGCCTCGAGCCAGGTGAAGACCTCGCCCCGCATCCCGAGGGCGGTCACGGCCACGACGTCCCCGTGACGCGATCGAGCCAGCATGCCACGGAGGGCGGCGAGCTCGTCCGCGTACACGTCGACCAGGCTGGCGCCGCCGTCGACGGCTCCTCGCCGGAGCCGTTCCACCACGTCCTGCCGATCGCGCCCACGAAGATAGGGCAACAGCTCGGCGACGACGATGTGGTCCGTGCCGCGGGCGGCACGATAGGCGAACGCGTGCAGGATCTCGTCGCTGCGATCGCCCGCCGTGCAGATCGCCAGCCACGTCTCGCGGCCCCGCCGCCGGAGCCCCCGGCACAGCTCGGTGAGCCCCGCCATGCCCGCCTCGTTGTGCGCGTAGTCGACGACGATGATTCGTCCGTCGAGAGTGAACAGGTTGGCCCGGCCCGGGTTGCGGTCCGGGTCCATGACGAAGGTGCGGAGGCCGCGAACCACCGCCCGTTCGGGCAGGCCGATCGCCAGGCCGGCCGAGGCCGCCTGCAAGGCGTTCATCACGTTCGGGCCGGAGAGCCCCGCGATCGTCACGGGCACGTACTCGAGCGCGACGAGCGGTCGTGCGCGCGAACCCTCGAGCACCGTCATCGCGCCGTCGATCGGCACGGTGGCGCGGCCACGTTCGGCCAGGACCTCGCGGACCGCCGGGTGGCGCGGATCACGCGAGCAGAGCCAGACCCGTCCGGTCGCCCCTCGCCGCATCGAGAGCACCCGGGGGTCGTCGGCGTTCAACACCACCCAGCCCATGGGCCGCGTGATCCTCGTGATGGTCGCTTTCACCTCGGCGAGCTGGTCGAGAGTCCGGATCCCCAGGAGGCCGAGGTGGTCGGCCGAGATGTTCGTGACCACGGCCACGTCGTTGTGGAGCACGCCGATCCCGCGCAGGAGGATCCCGCCCCGCGCCGTTTCGAGCACGGCCACGTCCGGCTGTTGGTCCAGTGCCCGCTGCGCGCCGAGGAAGCCGGAGTAGTCGCCGGGTTCCACGAGCTCGGTTTCGCCCCGGTACACGCCGTCGGTGCAGGAATAGGCGACGGTCCGCCCGGCCGCGCGGACGAGGTGGGCGAGCAGGCGGACGGTCGTCGTCTTCCCGTTCGTGCCGGTGACCGCGATCACGGGAGTCTCGGGGTCGGGAACGGTGGGCGGGTCCCCCGGGGCTGCAGCTCGAACGGCGTGCCCGGCCTCGGCGACCAGCCGGTCCACCGACCGGCGGCCGTCTAGCCTCGACACGAGGTCGCCCAGCGCACGACCGGCGGCCTCCGCCGTCCCGCGCCGACGCCACGGGTACGCCACCACCACCTGACCGCGCTCGGGGCCGGGCCGTCCGCGGACGGCGAGACGGGTCCCCGAAGTCGCGGCGATCCGGCGCAGGAGGTGGGAGGCGAGCCGGGCGGTGCCCCGCGCTCGTTGTTCGCCGCCGGGGGCGCCGGGAGGGCCCCCGGCTCCCGAGCGTTCGAGCAATCGGGCGAAGCGGTCGTCGGGGAGGTCGAGCCACCGCCCGGCGTCCAGGGTCACCTTGACCGCGGGGCGAGGGAAATACAGGTTCGGCCCGTCGAGCACTCGCAGCTCCACGAGCACGGCAGGCGCCGCCACGGGCCCGAGCATATTTCCGGCGAGATCGGCGCGCTCGAGCGTCAGCCCGGATCCCCGGCGTGATAGCGGCGGAACTGGGGGACCAGCCGCGCCACGAGACCGGCGCCGGCCACGCACAGCAGGCCGCCGGAGACGACCGAGACGGTCGGAGTGAACGCGGCGGCGACGAGCCCGGCCTCGAGGTCGCCCAGCCGCGGGCCGCCGGCGACCACCAGGATGTGGATCCCGCTCAACCGCCCGCGGAGGTGGTCGGGGACGGTGAGCTGGAGGATCGTGTTCCGGAACACCGCCGAGATCACGTCGGCGCCACCGGCCAGCGCGAGCAGGACGAGGGCGAGCCACAGGTTGGACCCGACCAACCCGAACGTCGTGATGCCCGCTCCCCAGACGATCACCGCCCAGATCACGGCCCGGCCCTGGTGTTTGATGCGGCCCACCCAGCCGGTGGTCGCGGCCGCCAGCAACGCCCCGACGGCGGGCGCGGCGAACAGCAACCCCACCACCTCGTCGCCGCGATGGAACTGGGTGCTCGCCAGCACCACGAACAGCGCCCGGGGCATGCCGAAGACCATCGCGACGACGTCGATGACGAACGTGGACTGGAGCACGCGTCGTCCCCGGAGGAACGCGAACCCCTCCCGCACCGCCTTCCACCCGACCGCGGCCCGTTCGCCCTCGAGCGGCGGCATGGGCCGGATGGCGATCGCGGCGAACAGGAGCAACACGATCGACGCGACGTCGATCCCGTACGCCCAGGCCAGGCCGAGCTGGCCCACCACGACCCCGGCCAGGGCCGGCCCGACCAGGCCGGCGAAGTTCCAGGTGATCTGGTTGAGGGCGGCGGCGGCCGGGAGGAGCTCGCGCGGGAGCAGCCGGGGGGTCATCGCGTTCCGGGTGGGGCCGTCCACGGCCGAGGAGGCGGCCGTCCCGGCCACCGCGGCGTAGATCAAGCCGACGGGCGGGTCGCCGACGAGCACCCCCATCAACAGCGCGCCCGAGGACGCCAGGAACCCGAACTGGGCCGCGATCAACACCCGGCGCCGGTCGAACGCGTCCAGGAACGTGCTTCCGGCGAGCGTCCCCCCGGCGAGCGCGAGGAACCCGACGAGGCCGATCATCCCCACCGCCGCGGTCGAACGCGTCATTCGCCAGACCTGGATGAACGTCGCCACGATCGTGAACTGGGAGCCGAGGGTCGAGGCGAGCAGCCCGAACCACAAGATCCGGAAGTCGCGCGAGGTCCGAAGCGGCGTGATGTCGGCCGCGAGCCGCCGAACCCTGGGGCGGAACCCGGCGCGTCGTCCCGTCTCATCCACGACTTGGACGGTAGCAGCGTCCCGCCGGCGAGCGCGAGGAACCCGACGA
>DATHVC010000017.1:0-28499 GCA_035461565.1 Actinomycetota bacterium | reverse complement strand
GGAACCGTTCCTCCGCAGTTGTGGGGTCGAACCGCTCCGAACGCGGGAACGGCGCCAGGCCGCTCGCGGCCTCGTACAACGTGGCGCCCACCCCCCACACGTCGGCGGCCGGACCGAGCGGCGGCCCGCCGGGATCACACTGCTCCGGCGCCATGTACGCGTCGGTCCCGAGCGGCCGCGCCACCGTCGCGGCCTCCTCGACGGATCGAGCGATGCTGAGGTCCACCAGCCGCGGGGGCGCCCCGAGGATCACGTTGCCGGGTTTGACGTCCAGATGCACGACGCCTTCGTTGGCCAGGTACTGGAGGGCGCTCGCCAGCTGGTAGGCGACGGGAAGGAGCTGATGCAGCTCGAGCGGGCCGGTCCGGCGGACGGTGCGAGACACGGTCGGACCCTCCAGGTGTTCGAGGACCAGGTGCGGCCGGGGCCCGTCGAGAGCCACGCCGAACCCCCGAACGATGACCGGGTGGGAGAGGTCGTGGACGAGCCGGGCCTCTCGCGCCAGGGCGCGGAGCACGTGCACGTCATCCACCAGGCGCGGCCGGACCAGCTTGACCACCACCAGCGAGTGGCGGTGGTCGTCCCAGCCCAGCAGCACCTCGAAGTCGTGTCCGCCGCCCACCGGGCCGAGGGCGAGGAGACCGGGGACGATCTGGTCTCCTTCGGCCAGGCCCCAGCTTTCGCCCTCCCGCGGCGGTCCGACGAGGGTCTCTTCGGGCGGCATCGCGCACGAACGGTACCGCCGTTCGTCCCGGTCAGCCCGAACGGACGAAGAGCCCGTCGCCCAGGCCGAACACCACCCGAAGGATCCGGGCGCCCTCCGGCGAGAGGATCCGCGGGGATCGGGGATCGAGGCTGGGGGGGAACACCGCCATGGCCTCCGGGTCGAGCCGTTCGCCGTCGACGGCCACCTCGCCCTCGACCGGGAAGATCAGACCCCCTTCCCCTTCGCCGAGCTCGAGGAGGACGTCGGCGCCCGCGTCGACCCACGAGTCGGTGAACCACCGCACGTCGCCGTGGAGCGGAAACTCGGCCTTGGGGCCCACCATCTCCTTGGTCCGAACCCCCTCCGCCTCGTGGTACCGCGGCGCGTCGGAGTCGCGAAGGACCCGGAACGAGGCGCGAGGCGGGACGGGATCGCAGCCGTACACGAGGATGAACGCGCGAGCCCGGCCGTCGGTGACGTTCCACTCCTTGTGGTACATGCCCCGGGCCCCCTCGGTGAGCCGTCCGAGGTCGCCCGTCTCCATCCGGCCCTGGATCGCGTTCAGGGCGTCGTCGTGCTCGACCACCCCTTCCAGGATGTAGAAGAGGCGCTCGTTGAACCGATGGGGATGGTGCGTGATGCCTTTGTGCGGGTCGAACACGCCGTCATGCACCATGATCAGCGGCCCCACCGCCTGGAGATCGACGAAGGGCCCCAGCCACTCGTGAGCCACGAGCCCGGGCACGCCGAAATCGTCCTCGCCGAGCACCTTCACGTCTGCCTGCGTCAACACGATCGCGTCGGACGTCCGCTGCATCGAGCTTCACGCTCCCACGGGCCGGTTGTTGTCTGAGCTGTACCCATTGAGGCCGAAGCTCATCGCTCGCCGGGCGACGGTCCTCGAAAATGTCGCCGGCACAGGGCCTGGTACTTCTCGGCGCCTCCGACGTGTTCGGGGACGAGCTCGGTGCCGCTCGCCGGGGACGGGTCCACTCGAGCGTGGAAGATGGCCTCGGCACCGCACACCGTGCAGATCGCCGTGAGCTTGTCCACCCGTTCGGCCAGCGCCATGAGCGAAGGCAGCGGCTCGAACGGCTCGCCGGCGAACGTCACGTCCAGCCCCGCCACCACGACCACCGCGCCGGCGCGGGCGAGGTCGGCCACGGCCGGAATGAGCTCGGGGCCGAAGAAGTGGGCCTCGTCGATCGCCACGACGTCCACGTTCCGAGCGACCGAGTCCGCGATGTCCGCGGCCGAGGGCACCGCGCTGGATGGATAGTCCAACCCGACGTGGGAGGCGACCCGATCGGCGCCGCCCCGAGTGTCCAGCGTGTGGGTGAGCACCTGAACGCGGAGCCCGGCGATCACGGCGCGGCGAACCCGGCGCAGCAGCTCCTCGGTCTTGCCGGCGAACATCGGCCCGGCGATGACCTCCACCCGTCCCGAGGTTTGCTCCACATCGTCATCATGCCCTGTCCGCTCCCGGACTCCGGATTGACGCCGGGAATTCATCGCTCGTAGAATTCATCGGTCGTTGAACTCGAGCGAGAGGAGCCCGGCATGTGGGCGATGGTCGTGAAGGAGTTCCGGCAGCTCCGGCGAGACCGCCGGACGGTGGCCCTGCTGGTCTTCCAGCCCATCCTGATGCTCGTTGTCTTCGGGTACGCGGCCCGGTTCGACGTCTCCGAGATCCCCGTGAACGTGGTGGGACCGTCGGCGGCGCGCGTCGCCGCCGCGCTCCCCGAACCGTTCATCGTCCACGCGGTGGACCCGGCCGGAGGCCGCCCGGAGGCGGAGACCGCGCTCCGGGACGCCGACGTCCCGGTGGCGGTGGTCACCTCGCCGACCGGCGCGGTCGTGCTCCTGGACGGGTCCGAGCTGTTCGTGGCCCAGGCCGCCCGGTCGGCGCTGGCGACGTTGTCCGAGGGCCTGCCCCAGGAGCTCGCGGGCCGGGTGAACGTGGACGTCTTGTTCAACCCGGACCTCGAGACCTCGGCCGTCATGATCCCGGGCCTGGCCGCGATGATCCTGCTGTTCGTCGGGACGGTGATCACGAGCCTCGGCGTCGTCCGCGAACGCCAGGCCGGGACGCTGGAGCAGCTCGCCGTGATGCCGATCCGGCCCGTCGACGTCTTCCTCGGGAAGATCGCCCCCTACTTCGTCCTGGCCTCGATCGACATGCTGATCGTGGTGCTGGCCGGCATGTGGCTGTTCGGCGTTCCGTTCAACGGGTCGGTCCCCGTCTTCACGCTTGGGGCCGTGTTGTTCCTGTTCGTGACGCTCGGCATGGGCGTGTTGATCTCGAGCGTGTCGCAGAACCAGGGGCAGGCCATCCAGCTCGCCTTGATCGCGCTCCTGCCACAGGTGATGTTGTCCGGCCTGATCTTCCCGCTGTCCTCCATGGCGGCGAGCGTTCGATGGATCGGGTACCTGCTGCCGCTGACCTATTTCGTCGAGATCTCGCGCGGAGTCATGGTCCGAGGCGCGTCGTTCGGCGCCCTGGCGCCGTCCTTCCTGTATCTGACCCTCATCGGCCTGGTGGTGTTCGGACTGGCCACGCTGCGATTCCGGCGATCTCTGGCCCCGGCACCGCATCGACGCGGCGCGCCGCACCCGGCGATGGAGGCGAGCTCGCCGTGACCTGGGGCGTGCGCGATCTCACGGTCACCTTCGGCGACCACCTCGCGCTGGACTCGGTGACGCTGGACGCGCGGCCGGGCGGCGTGACGGCGGTGGTCGGCGGCGACGGCGCCGGCAAGACGACCCTGCTCCGGTGTCTCGTGGGCGCGATCACGCCGGACCGGGGGGAGGTGCGTCGTCCGCAGGCGCGGCGCATCGGCTACCTGTCCTCGACCTCGGGCACGTATCCGGACCTGACGGTGGACGAGAACCTGTCGTTCGCCGCGACGGCGTACGGCGTGCCGCCGGCCGAGGCGCGGGATCGAGTGTCCGAGCTGCTGGACCGGACCGGTCTCGAGGCGGCTCGCAGCCGGCTCGCGGCGAACCTGTCCGGCGGGATGCGACAGAAGCTCGGCGTGATCCGCTCCATGGTGCATCACCCGGACCTGCTCGTCCTCGACGAACCCACGACGGGGGTGGACCCGGTGAGCCGAGCCGACCTGTGGTGGCTGGTGGCCCGCGCCGCCGCGGACGGGGCCGCCGTCGTCCTCGCGACGGCGTACCTCGACGAAGCCGAACGCGCCTCGGGGCTCCTCGCGCTCGACGAGGGCCATGTGCTGGCGCAGGGAACGCCCGGGGAGATCACCGCCCTCTTCGCGGGAACGATCCACTCGGTGCCGAGGCGACCCGACGGCGAGGCGGGGCGGCGGGCCTGGCGTCGGGCCGCCCGGTGGCGGGTCTGGACCCCGGACGGCGACGCGGCCGCGCCGGACGCCGAGCCGGTGCGACCCGACCTGAACGACGCGGTCACGGTCGCGGCGCTGGTGCGTGAGCTCGAGACCGTTCCGGGCAGGGGTGAGCCGTCGTGACTCCCCTGGCTGAAGCCGTCGGCGTTCACCAGCGGTTCGGCACGGTGGTGGCCGTCGCCGATGCCCATCTCCAGGTCGGCCCGGGAGAGGTGGTCGGCCTGCTCGGCGCGAACGGCGCCGGGAAGACCACGTTGATCAGGAACCTGCTCGGGCTCCTCGCGCCGACGCGGGGCCGGGTGGCGCTCTTCGGCGTGCCGCCCTCGCGCGAGATCCGGAGGCGGATCGGCTACGTGCCGCAAGGGCTCGGGTTGTACGACGACCTCACGCCGAAGGAGAACCTGTCCTTCTCGGCCGGCGCGTACGGAGTGAAAGGCGGCGCGCTGCCCCCCTCGCTCGCGCCGGTCGGCGACGTCCCGGTCGGCCGCCTGTCCCTCGGGATCCAGCGGCGCGTGGCGTTCGCGCAGGCGCTGGCCCACCGGCCCGCACTCCTGGTCCTGGACGAACCCACCTCGGGGGTGGACCCGCTGGCGCGCGCCCGGCTGTGGGAGACGATCCGCGACGCCGCGGACGGCGGCGCCGGGGTGCTCGTCACCACCCACCACATGGACGAAGCCGAGGAGTGCGACCGCCTGGTGGTGATGGCCGACGGACGCGTCGTGGCGGAGGGCACGGTCGGCGAGATCGTGGGCGCCGCCCGCGTCACCATCGTGGACACGCCGGAGTGGGAACGAGCGTTCGCGGCGCTCGAGACCGGAGGGTTCGCCGCGGCGCTGGTCGGCCGGACGCTCCGGGTCCCGAGCGCCGGACGCACCGCCGTGGTGCGCGCGCTCGGCGGCCTGCCTGCGCGAGTCGACGAAGCACCCGCCACGCTCGAGGAGCGGTTCCTCGAGCTCACCATCGGCGCCGGCCCCGAGAGCTCGGTCGCATGAGCGCTCGGATGGCCGCCGGACGCACCGGCCGACGGGTGGGCGAGAGCCGCACGCGGGAGGCGATCTTGGACGCGGCCCGGGCCCGATTCGCCGACCGCGGGTACGACGGAGCGACCATCCGAGGGATCGCGTCCGACGCGGGCGTGGACCCTGCCCTGGTCCACCACTACTTCGGGACCAAGGAGAGGTTGTTCGCCGCCGTCATGCAGCTTCCGGTCGCACCCGGCGAGATCGCCGCCGAGCTGCTCCTCGGACCGGACTTGGACGACATCGGCGACCGGCTCGTGCGCACGTTGTTCCGGTTCTGGGAATCGCGGGAGTTCCAGGAGGCCGTGGTCGGGCTCATCCGATCGGCCGTCTCGAACGAGCAGGCCGCCCGGATGCTGCGCGAGTTCGTGCACGACGCGATCATCACGCGGATCGCCGAGCGGCTGGGCACCCCCGACGCCGAGCTGCGCGCCTCGCTCGTGGCGAGCCAGGTGATCGGCCTGGCCATCGCGAGGTACATCGTCCGCGTCGAGCCGATCGCCTCGGCGAGCGTGGACGACCTGGTGCCGGCGATCGCGCCGACGCTCCAGCGCTACCTCACGGGCGACATCGGCTCCGCGTAGCGGGAGTCTGAACGTCCGAACTCGGCCCGTCAGGCCTCGGGCGGCGCTGGAAGCTCCGTCGGCGCCTCGTCGCCGGCGACGGGCAGCTCGAGCCGCACCACCGCGCCGCCGTCGAGGGCGTTCTCGGCCCCCACCCGGCCGCCGTGGAGGACCGCGACCTGCCGGACGATCGCGAGCCCCAGACCCGAGCCCGGCTTGGCGCGAGCGGCGCGCGAACGGTAGAAGCGGTCGAACACGTGGGGGAGGTCCTCCTCGGCGAATCCGGGACCCTGGTCTCGAACTGTGACGACGCCGTTGCGGACCCCTACCTCGACCCGCCCTCCCGGCGGGCTCCAGCTCACCGCGTTGTCCAGGAGGTTGCGAACGGCCCGGTCGATCCGCGACCCGTCACCCACGACGACGCTGAGCTCGAGGTCCGTGACGATCTCGACGTCGCCGGCGTGGCGCCGGAACGCCTCGACACTCGCGGCCACCACCTCGTCCAATCGCACGTCGCCGAGCCCCGGCGGCCGCTCTCCGTCGCGAGCGAGCTCGACGAGGTCGGCGACGACCGTCGTGAGCTCCTCGAGCTGCGCCCGGACGTCGCCGAGAAGGCGCCGGCGGTCGTCCGGGTCGAGCTCGGCTCCGCTGGCGAGCAGATCGACGTTCGTCCGGATGCTGGTCAGCGGTGTCCGCAGCTCATGCGACGCGTCGGCAACGAGCTGCTTCTGGGTCTTCACCGAGGCCTCCAGGGCCGCGAGCATCCCGTTGAAGCTCGATGCGAGGCGGCCGAGCTCGTCGTCGCCGTCGGCGTCTTCGATCCGGAGCGAGAGGTCGCCGGTCTCGGTGACTCGTTCGGTCGCCTCGGGGAGGCGGGCCACCGGCGCGGCCGCGGCCGCGGTCACCCCTCCACCCAGCAGGACCGCGAGCGCGACCCCGCCGCCCGTGAGGAACAGCAGGACGAACGCGAGGCGCCGAAGCGACTCGTCGACGTCGGTGAGCGGAAGGGCCAGCGTGAGCGTGAACTCGCCGATCGGCTCCCGGTAGGCACGGTAATGCGTGCCGTTCACTTCCAGATCGAAGAACCCAGGTGCGGTGGACCCCGGGACCCGGATCGCGCCGGGCCCGCCCCCCGCCCGGAACATCCGGCCGCCGGGAGCCTCGATCTGCGTGATCCCGACGCGCTGTCCCAGCAGGAAGGCGGGGAGCTCGATCGCCCCGTCCACGACGCGGATGAACGGGACGCCGCGCAGCCGCTCCGCACGGGCCCGCAGCTCCTCGTCGATCTCTCCTCGCAGCTGTCCGCGAACGACGAGCCAGGCGCCGACCGAGGCGAGGGCGACCGCGATCGCGACGGCCACCGTGGCGGCGAGGGTGAGACGCCGCCGGAACGTCACGTCGCCTCCTTCAGCACGTAGCCGACGCCGCGCACGGTGTGGATGAGCCGGGGTTCACCCTCGGCCTCCGTCTTGCGGCGGAGATACCCCACGTAGACCTCGAGCGCGTTCGAGGTCGGCCCGAAGTCGTAGCCCCAGACGCGATCGAAGATCACCTCGCGGGTCAACACGCGGCGGGGGTTCAGCAGGAACAGCTCCAGCAACAGGTATTCGGTCCTCGTCAGCTCGATCGACCGGGCCTCTCGACGGACCTCGTAGGTCACGGGATCCAAACGGAGGCCTCCGAACTCCAGCGGCTTCTCGTCCGCGTTCGGAGCCGACCGGCGGAGCAGGGCCCGGATCCGGGCCAGCAGCTCCTCGAGCGCGAATGGCTTGACGAGGTAGTCGTCCGCCCCCGCGTCGAGCCCCTCGACCCGGTCGCCGACCGCGTCTCGCGCCGTCAATATCAACACGGGCGTCCGGTCACCGGAGCTCCGAAGCCGCCGGCACGCCTCGAGCCCGTCCAGGCGCGGCATCAAGATGTCGAGGACCACGAGATCCGGCCGGTCGGACGTCAACCGGTCCAGCCCGTCGAGGCCGTCCACGGCCGTGGAGACGCCGTAGCCGTTCGCATGGAGGGCCCGCTCGAGCGAGTCGCGAACGGCCGGCTCGTCGTCGACCACCAGGATCTTCATCACAATGGTGAGTCTGACCGAACCCGCTGAGAGCGGGATGAGCGCCGAGGGGCTCGGAGGGCTTCAGAGGCTCCGGTCGTCCGGCTCCTCGGACCACGACTCGGACCACGACCCCCCGCGGGGGCCGGACATCCCGTGGCCGAACCGGGCGCCGACGTCGGGGAACCGTCCGGGGAGCGCGAACGGCCCCACCTCTCCGTTCACGAAGGCCTCGGCCCGCTCACGGAGCTCGGTGGCGCGTTCGTCCGCCTCCTCCTCGGTCAGCCAGCCCTCCTCGACGGCGCGGTCCAGATGCTCGCGGAACGCAGCCACGACGGCGTCCACCACGTCGTCCGGGTCCACGCCGTGCCGCCCGGCCACCTCGGCGATCGTCTCGCCATCACGAAGCGCGGCGAACAACTCGGCCGCGTCGATCCCGATCGTCTCGGCGGCCACCTCGGGAGGCCGGATGCCCAACCGCAACGGGCCGGCCACACCGAAACACTCCTCGAACGGCCGGTCCTCGACGTCGGAGGGGGAGCCGGTCGCCGCCTCCTCGGTGGAATCGGCAGCCACGCCGACCCGAGGTGTGAAGGCCACCGCGCCGAGCACCCCGCCCGCGACCATCGAGGCCGCCACGATCCCCGCCCAGACCAACCTGCGTTTGTCCATCGGTTCCTCCTCGAGGCGGGCCGTTTCCCGCGTGCCGGCACCAGCCTGCCTGCGCTCCCTGAGGACGACCTGAGGACGTGGTGAGACCGATCTGAGATCGCGCGGCAGGCCGGACGCCAGCACCCGGGTTCGGATCCGGGCGACCTGGGTACGGCTTCCAACGTCGACGAGGCAGGAGGCGAGGAGGAGGGTGACATGAGCGCGACCGACACCATGCGCTGGATGGGCCGCAGCGCGCGCCACCGCGCCGAGACGTTGGGCCACTCGATGAAGGGTCGGGCCCTGGAGCGGCGCCTGATGCGGACCACCGACGAGGCCGAACGGCTGCGGATCGAGAACCAGATGCTGCGAGAAGAGGTGGACCGGGAGCGGGACGACCACCGCAAGGTGATGGAGCTGCTCGAGCGCCGCCTCGAGCCGCCGGAGATCGAGATCGAGGTCGAGCAGGAGAAGAAGAAGAAGAAGTCGCATCGCGGCCGGTGGTTCCTGTTCCTGACCGCGATCGGGGGCGGCGCCTACGCGCTCATGAAGAGGCGGTCGCAAGGCGACGGTCGCCTGAGCTGGGACGAGACCGGCGCTCCCACGGCGACGCAGAGCAGCACGACGACCGCCTGACGAACATCGAGCCGTCGGCCACCGGCGGATCGGCCGGCCGGTCTATCCTGCCGGGATGCCCCTGTACCGGCTGACCGAACCGGCGGAGCCGCTCGTGGCTCCCGCGATCGTCGCCGCGTTCGACGGCTGGATCGACGCGGGCGGAGCGTCGACGGCCGCGGCCGACCACGTCGCCCGCGGCGGCGAGCCGATGGTCGTTTTCGACTCGGACCTGCTGTTCGACTACCGGTCCCGCCGACCCGTCCTGGACGTCGTCGACGGCGCCCTCCGTGAGCTCACCTGGCCGAGCGTGACGATCCGGCGACGACGGGTCGGGCGACGCGACCTGCTGGTCCTCTCCGGGGCCGAGCCGGACTTCCGGTGGCGGGAGCTCGCCGAGGACGTCCTGGAGGTGGGCGCGCGGCTCGGCGTGACCGAGTGGGTGACGTTCGGCGCCATCCCCGCCGCGGCTCCGCACACGCGCCCCGTGCCGATCCTCGCGACCGCGTCCCGGCCGGGGCTGCTCCCGGACGACGTCCCGCAGGGCCCCCAGGGGCTCCTTCGCGTGCCGGCCGCCGCGTTGTCGGCGATCGAACACCGCGTGATCGAGGGCGGACTCCCGGCGGTCGGGTTCTTCGCCCAGGTCCCCCACTACGTCGGCGGGGGGTATCCGGCCGCGACCATCGCGATCCTGGAGCACGCCTCGCGCCACCTCGGCATCGAGCTCCCCCTGGAGGACCTGCCTGACCAGGCGAGGACCCAACGCCAGCGGCTCGAGGCCGCGCTCGAGGCGGACGAGGACTCGGCCGCGTACGTGGCGCGGCTGGAGGCCGTGGTGGACAACCAGCAGCTGCCCACCGGCGACGAGCTCGTGAACGAGATCGAGCGGTTCCTCCAGCAGCGCGAGGGCGGCCCTCCCGGCCAGACCCCGCTCGCCTGAGCGGCGGCCCAGCCGGTTTGACGCCGGGTCTCCGGCGGCGTAGATATATCGGAGCGATATACTAGGGCGATATATCGAGGCGCAACATGGAGGCGGGGACCGAGACGCCTTCGGGGCGCACCGTTGGGGAAGGAGCACGATGCTGGAGCTGGCGATCCTCGGGCTGCTGAAGGAGCGGTCCATGCACGGCTACCAGCTCTCGAAGCGCCTGACCGACACCCTGGGAGGGTTCTGGCGGGTCTCGTACGGCTCGTTGTATCCCTCGCTCAGACGGTTGGAGCGGCAGGGAGCGGTCGAGCAGGTCTTCGACGAGCAGGAGGTCGGGCGGAGGAAGAACGTCTACCGCATCACCGAAAACGGTGAGGCGTTGTTCCGCGAACTGCTCGAGGAGGCCGGATCGGACGCCACCGGCGAGGAGAACCGCTTCCGGGTGCGCGTGGCGTTCTTCAAGTACCTCGCGCCCGAATCCCGGATCCGGCTGCTGGAGCGCCGGCGGGCGTTCCTCGAGGAGCGGCTGGACACCTTGACCGCGTCGCTCGCGACGCACCGAGACACGTACACGCTCTCGCTGATGCAGCACGGCCGCGAGACCACCGAGCAGGACATCGCGTGGTTGAACGGCCTGATCGCCGCCGAACGCCGGACCGCTGAGACCCTCACCGCGTCCGGGTCGAAGCGGCGGGCACAGCGAGCGCTCAGAAGGAAGGAGCACACGACATGAGCAAGGTCAGACTGGCGATCGTCGGCGTGGGGAACTGCGCGTCGTCGCTCGTGCAGGGGCTGGAGTACTACAAGGACGCCGACGCCAACGACGCCGTCCCCGGCCTGATGCACGTCGACCTCGGCGGCTATCACGTCCGCGACGTCGAGGTCGTGGCCGCGTTCGACGTCGATGCCAAGAAGGTCGGCCGAGACGTCGCCGAGGCGATCGTCTCCGAGCCGAACAACACCATCCGCTTCGCCGACGTCCCCGCGCTCGGGGTCCAGGTCCTGCGCGGACCCACGCTCGACGGGTTGGGTCGTTACTACCGCGAGACGATCGACGAGTCCGACGACGCTCCCGTGGACGTGGCCCAGGCCCTGCGGGAGGCCGAAGCCGACGTGGTCGTGAGCTACCTGCCCGTCGGCTCCGAGGAGGCCGCCAAACACTACGCACAGGCCACGATCGACGCGGGCGTCGCGTTGGTCAACTGCCTGCCGGTCTTCATCGCCTCGGATCCGGCGTGGGCCGAGCGGTTCGTCTCCGCCGGCGTGCCCATCGTGGGCGACGACATCAAGAGCCAGGTCGGGGCGACCATCGTGCACCGGGTCCTGACGAAGCTGTTCGAGGACCGGGGCGTGAAGCTGAACCGGACCTACCAGCTCAACTTCGGCGGCAACATGGACTTCATGAACATGCTCGAGCGCGAGCGCCTGGTCTCGAAGAAGAAATCCAAGACCCAGTCCGTGCAGTCGCAGATGCGCAAGCAGCTGAGCGGCCGCGACATCCACATCGGTCCGAGCGACCACGTGCAGTGGCTCGAGGACCGCAAGTGGGCGCAGATCCGACTGGAGGGGCAGGCGTTCGGCGACGTCCCGCTGAACGTCGAGCTCAAGCTCGAGGTGTGGGACAGCCCCAACTCGGCCGGCATCGTGATCGACGCCATCCGGTGCGCCAAGCTGGCGCTCGATCGCGGAGTGGCCGGCCCGTTGATCGGCCCGAGCGCCTACTTCATGAAGTCGCCACCAGTGCAGTTCAGCGACGAGGCGGCCCGCGAGATGGTCGAGGAATTCATCCTCGGCAACGGGGCGAGCAAAGCCGCCGACTGGACCGCGTTCTTCGACAACGAGCCTGCCGAAGCCTGAGCCGGGCGGGGGCGGGATCCCCTCCGGCCCGCCGAGCCCGGTCCGGGGACACGTCCGCGGGGGGCCGGCCGTCCCCCCATCGTGACGGTCCGCTCCTGGGACACTCTCCATCGATGACGGTCCCGCCGCCCCCCGTCTTCGCCGACGACGACGCGTACGAGCGGTCGTTGGACGACCCGGTCTTCTGGAAGCCGTACGCGCGGGCGGCGCTGCGCCTGTCCGGGCTCGAAGACGAGGGCGAGGTCCGCACCCACGTCCCCACGACGCACGTCGCCGCCCTGGTCGGCGACCAGTACCTGGTGAAGCTCCACTACGAGGATTGGTTCGGCGAGGACTGTTTCCAAACCGAACGCGAGGCCTACCGTATGCTCGTCGACCACGACCTCCCCGTCCCCGACCTGCTCGCCGAGGGCGCTCTGTACGACGAGGGGTGGCGATGGCCGTTCCTCGTGATGACGGCGATGGGTGGCCGGTCCCTTCGCGACGTCGGTGACTCGGTCACGCCCGAAGACTATGTCCGAGCCGCCGCCTGGCTCGGCGAAGCCGTTCGAGCGCTCCACGGCGTGCCGATCCGAGACGGCGAGCGGATCAGCCACGAGGTCTACTGCGACCTGATCCGGGTCCGGATGCAGCGCAGCCACCACGACCACGAGGTGTGGGGTTCCCTTCCGACGCTCCTCGTCCCTCGGATCCGCGACTACCTGTGGAAGGCGCGAACGCTCATCGACCCAGAGATCGAACGCCCCGTGTTCCTCCACGGCGACCTCCACGCGGGCAACGTCTTCGTTCGCGGCGAACCCGGAGGGCTCGAGGCCTGCGGGCTGATCGACTTCAACGACGCCTACGAAGGTGATCCTCACTACGACCTCGTCGCGATCCACGCGAAGGCGCTCCGCGGGGACAAGCGGCTGCTCGAGACGTTCCTCGACGCGTACGGTTGGGGAGAGCTCGGGCGGCGCTGGCCCCAGCGCATGATGGCACTCACCCTCGCGCACGACTTCGACATGATGCAGCCGTTCGCGGGGCGGATCCCCGACGAGGTCGAGTCGCTCGACGACCTGGCCTCCCTGTTGTGGGATCTCGACGCACCGGGTCTTCCGGGTGCCGCTCCCACGAGCGCCGCCTGATCAGGTAGACAGGGACGCCGAACCTGCAACCCTCGAAAGGAGCGGATCGTGCAGATGACCAAGAGCAACCCCGGCGGCGTGGCACCGCCGATGGGCAGCTACTCGCACGCGGTTCGGGTCGAGAGCGGGGACGCCGTATGGGTCCACGTCTCCGGCCAGGTCGCCCTCGATGCCGCCGGACGGCTGGTCGGGCCCGACGACCCCCGAACCCAGACCGAGCAGGTCTTCGAGAACCTCCAGGCCATCCTCCGCGCCAACGGCGCGAGCTTCGCCGACGTGGTGAAGATCTCGACGTTCCTCACCACGTTGGACGACCTCGCGGGGGTACGCGAGGTCCGGTCGCGCTACCTACCCGCCGAGCCGCCCGCCAGCACGACGGTGCAGGTCGTCGCGCTGGTTTCGCCGGAGTTCCTCATCGAGATCGACGTGGTGGCGGTGGTGCCGGCGTGACACAGATCGCGTTCCTCGGGCTCGGCGCCATGGGCCGGCCCGTGGCACGCCGTCTCCTCGAGGCCGGACACGACCTCCACGTCTGGCCCGCCGGCCGCGACACGGAACTGGTCGCAGGCGGCGCGCGCCGGGCCGCTACCCCGGCGGACGCCGTTCGGGAGGCCGAGGTGGCGTTCACGATGCTCGCCGATCCTCCCGCGCTCGAGCAGGTCCTGTTCGGGCCGGGCGGGGTGGCGGGGGCGACCGGGCGCCGGCTCGCCGTGCCGGAGGCCGCCCCGGCCCGCTACGACGAAGCGGTGGCCGCCGGCCGGGCCGACGACGACGACACCGCCGTGGTCTCGGTGGTTCGCTCCGCGGGCTGAGCCGTCCGGCGGCCGGGCCGCCTAGCATCCGGGGCATGCAGGGCACGCTCGACCGGGCTCGCGGCGCGCTGCGCGGCCACGACTTTCGCCGCCTGTTCGCGATCCGGCTCGTGTCACAGTCGGCCGACGGGTTGTTCCAGGCCGCGCTCATCGCCTCGCTCGTCTTCTCGCCAGCGGAGCAGAGCACGACCGTGGGGTTCGCCATCGCGACGCTCGTTGTGACGCTCCCGTTCTCGGTTCTCGGGCCGTTCACCGGCGTGTTCATCGATCGATGGTCCCGGCGGCGCATCCTGGTCGTGGCGCCCGTTCTGCGCGCCGGGCTCGTCTGGCTCGTGTTGTTCGGTCCGGAGACCAGCGCCCTCCCCTTCTACCTCGGCGCGCTGTGGGTCCTGTCGGTGAACCGGTTCTACCTGGCGACGGCGGTTGCCGTCGTCCCTCGTCTGGTTCCCAACGAGGACCTGCTCATCGCGAACTCGCTGGCCACGGTGGGGGGCACCGTCGCCCTGCTCACCGGCGTGTTCGTCGGCGGCTGGCTGGTCGATCTCGCGAACGACAACAACGCCCCGGTCGTCGCGCTCGCCGGCGTTCAGTGGCTGGTCGCGTCGAGGATCGCCCGCGGCATCCGCTCTCCCTTGTCGCCCCACCACCTCCCCGAGGGACCGATGCGCGACGAGGTGCACCGCGTACTGCACGAGTTCGCCGACGGGGCCCGGCGCCTGGTCCGAACCCGGCGGGCGCTCGGACCGATCACCTCGATCACGTTGGACCAGATGGGGCAAGGCATCGTGCTGGTTCTGTCGCTGTTCGTGTTCCGCGACCGGTTCGAGCAGGGGGTGGCGTCGTTCTCCAACCTCATCGGAGCGGGGGGGCTCGGCGTGTTGGTGGGGATCCTCACGGTCGGCAAGCTCGAGGAGCGGTTCCGCAAGGAACACATCGTCGCCGGCTCGTTCCTCGCCGGCGGCCTCGTGCTCATCGCCGTCTCGCTCGCGATCACCCAGTGGACGGTGCTGCTGGCGAGCTTCGCCGTCGGCCTCACGTTCGCGTGGAAGAAGATCCCCGTTGACACGCTCGTGCAGGAAGCGGTGCCCGACGGGTATCGCGGCCGCGTGTTCGCCGTATACGACGTCGCCTACAACCTCTCGCGGGTCGTGGCGGCGTTCCTGGCGATCCCGATGTTGCCCGCGCTCCGCGAGGCTCGGTCGGTCGCGATCATCGGACTGGCGTTCTTGCTCTGGGCGCCGGTCCTGCCTCGGTGGATCGGCCGGACGACCGCGCTGCGGATCCGCTTCTACGAGGGCGCGATGGCCGAGGAGGAGCCGCGATCCGTGGAGTGGGCCGGCGTCGAGGAGGGCGTGGAGGTGCAGCGGCGGTGGCTGGACGAACGCGACGGCGAGCGGCGGATGCGATATCGCCTGGCGATGGCCGACGGCACGGTGATCGAGATCTCTCGGGGGGAGGGCGAGCCGGCCTGGCGCCTGGACCGCGAGCTCGAGTAGCGCGCCGCCGAGGCCGTTCGGTCAGGCGGAGAGCGGTTCGTCGGTGGCGAGCGCGGGCGTCGGGGCCCGTTCGAACGTGAGGGCTTGAGCGCGCTCGCGCCGCCGCAGCAGCCACCACCCGATCAGGCCCGTTCCGACGGCGATCAACCCGCCGCCGCCGAGCGCGACGCGCGCGCCGAGGTGTTCGCCCACCCAGCCGGCCACCGGGCCGGCGATGGGCGTGGTCCCCAGGAAGACGATCCCGTACAGCGCCATGACACGGCCGCGCATCTCCGGACGCGAACGGAGCTGGAGGGTGGAGTTCGCGGTGACGAAGAACACGATCGAGGCCACCCCCAGCGGAACCATCCCGGCCACCGCGGCGCCGAGCGTGGGGGCGAGCGACACCAACGCCGTCACGACCCCCACCGCCACCGCCGAGGTGGCCAGGCGTCGCTCGTTCGCGTTCGGGCGGCCCGCCATGGCCAGCGCTCCCAACAAGGATCCGATGCCCATCATCGACATGAGCAGCCCCAGCGTGCCCGCATCGCCGCGCAGCTCACGCTCGGCGAACAGCGGCATCAGGACGGCGTAGTTGAACGAGAACACGAACAGGATCGACATGAGGAGCAGGGGTCGACGAAGCTCGGCGGTCTCCCAGACGTAGCGCAGCCCGCGCCGGATGGCGCCGGGCCGGTGCGAGGCCCGCATCGGGCGGAGCTCGTCGGTTCGCATCATCAGGAGCCCGCCGATCACCGCCAGGTACGACAGGCCGTTCAGGAGGAAACACCACTCCATGCCGACACCGGCGATCAGGGCACCGGCCATGGCCGGACCGACGATCCTGGTCCCGGTCATCACGGCGCTGTTGAGGCTGACCGCGTTCTGGAGGTCGCGCGGCTCCACCATCTCGGCGAAGAAGCTCTGGCGGGTCGGCTGGTCGATCGCGGTCACGACGCCCTGGAGGAACGACAGCCCGTACACCATCCACAGTCGCACGACGTCGGCGGCGACGATGGCCCACAGGACCAGCGCCAGCGCGCCGAACGCCACCTGCGTCCACAGCAGGATGCGCCGCTTGTCGTACCGGTCGGCCAGGGAGCCGCCGAGCGCCCCGAACAGCAAGATCGGGCCGAACGCGAGGGCGGTGTCGATGCCGAGCGCGACGCCGCTGTTGGTCAGACGCAGCACCAGCCACGCCGTGGCGACCATCTGCATCCACGTCCCCGAGACCGAGACCGCCTGGCCGAAGAAGAACAGCCGGAAGTTCCGCGAATGGCCGATGGCGTGGAACGTCCGGTGCAGCGCGAGTTTGGCGCGGGTCACGATCGGCGTTCCGTGAGGCGTTCGAGGATGGCGGCGGCCTCGGCCAGCACCGTGACCTCGGTGGGCTCGAGCTCGCGCAGGGCCTTGGTCAGATAGGCCTCCTTGCGCCGGCGAGCGCGCTCCAGGAGGCGCCGGCCGCTCGCGCTGAGCTGGACCCGGGCGACCCGGCGGTCGGACACGTCGACCGTCCGAGTCACCAGGCCGGCGTCGACCAGCGCGGCGACGATCCGGGTCATGGACGGGCGTTGCACCTGCTCGACCGCGCACAGATCGCTCATGGTGAGCGGTCCGTGGCGCTCGACCGAGGACAGCGCGGCGAGCATGGACGGGGTGATCCCCGGTTCGGCCTCCTGGCGGAGCCGGCGGGCCAGGCGCGTCACCCCGAGCCGAAGCCGGGCGGCGATGGCGGCGGTATCCGGGACGACGTCCGGGGCCATGGCGCTCGTCATGGCCGCCATGATACTACGCATCGCTAATTAGCTTTCCGAAGCATCGTCCCGGGGAACCCCGCGCCGGATTCCCTCGTCAACTGCCTCGACGGGTGACACACTCGACCCCAGGTGATGTCGGCGTGAGCAACCTTCGACGGCTGGTTCCGATCGTCGTCCTGGCGCTGCTGGTCACGGCCTGTGCGGACGAGACGCCGGGGGCGGGGGACACCGGCGCCACGGGGCCGACCGCCACGGGAGCCACCGGCCCGACCGCCGAATCCCCGAGCCCGACGGGCGAACCCACGGAGAGCCCGACCGAGGAGCCGGCACCCGAGCTCGAAGACGGCCGCCACTTCGGGTACGTCCAGTCCGTCGACGTGGACGGGTCCGCGCTGGAGTTCGATCTCGCGGAGTTCTATACCGGCGACGAAGCCAACGAGATCGCCGCCGAGCGAGGCGACGAGGTCCCGGTCCCGAACGACTATTACATCGTCAACGACAACCCGCGGCTGCGAACGCTGACCCTGAGCCGGGATCTCGAGATCGACCTCCTGGACTGGAACCGGTGCTGCGATGAGACGTTCTCCCTGAGCCTCGGTGACTTCGCGGACGCGATCGCGAGCGCGGACCCGACCGAGATCGACGGCCACCTCACCTACGGCGCCGCGTCCCAGTACTGGCTGACCGTGGACGAGGGCCAGGTGACGCGGATCGAGGAGCAGTACCTGCCGTGAGACGGGTGGTCGCCGGGCTCGTCCTGGCGACGCTGGTTTCGGGCTGCATGGCATCCACGGCCTCCGAGGAGCCAGGACCGCCGACGGACGCGGGGTCGGCGCCGCCCGCGGCCTCGGCTCCGCCGGCCGGCGGCGATGATGTCTCGGCGCCCCCCGGCGAGGCGGCGGAGGACGAGGAGCCGGCGAACGAGGCCGAGCCGGCTCGAACGCGGTTCGCCGGGCGCATCTCTACGATCCCGCCCTCTCTCGAGCGCGATCTCCGCGGCTCCACCTGGCGCCCGGGATGTCCGGTCCCGATCTCGGGCCTGCGGCTGCTCCGGTTCAACCACCACGGCTTCGACGGAGAGGTCAAACGGGGCCGGATCGTGGTGAACGCCGCCGTGGCCGAGGACGTGTTGTGGGTCTTCCGGCAGCTCTTCGGCGCGCGGTTCCCGATGAAGCGCGTGGACCTCGCCCGCGAGTTCGACGAGTCCCGATGGGAGGCGCGGCCGCACTCCCGGCGCAGCGTCACCGCCTCGTTCAACTGCCGGGTGGTCATCACGCCGGCCGGTCCCGGGACAACCTTCTCCCAGCACTCGTACGGACTTGCGATCGACATCAATCCGCTCCAGAACCCGTACGTGCGCAGCGACGGGTGGGTTCGCAACCGGTACGCCCGCCCGTACGTCGACCGCGCGACGGATCGACCCGGGATGATCCACGACGGCGACGTCGTGGTCCGCTCGTTCGCCGCGATCGGATGGAGCTGGGGCGGTCGCTGGAGCGGCGGCAAGGACTATATGCACTTCAGCCTGCGGGGCCGGTGAACGCCCCGGGGGAAGAGCGGCCGGCTAGATGAACAGCTGGATGGCGCTCTCCTTCATCTCGAGCAGCGCCGTGGCGGCCCCGATCGGCTCCTCCAGCCCGGCGATCAGGTCCTCCTTCTTGACGCCCATGAGGTCCATGGTCATCTGGCACGGGATCAGGCGGACCCCCATGTCGCGCGCCATCTCGAGAAGCTCGGTCGGGTGGGGGGTCTTGTAGTTCTCGGCCACCTTGCCGAGCATCCACGGCCCCATGCCGGCGAACTGGTACCGGGAGAGTTTGGCCTTCTTCATCGATGCCGGGTTCATCACGCCGAGGGCCTTCGTCATCCATTCCTTGCCCGTTCGGCGGGCTCGCTCCGGCCGCACCAGCGGGAACAGGCCCCAGAAGGTGAAGAAGACGCTGACCTCCATGCCCGACGCCGCCGCCGTGGTGGAGAGGATCAGGGCCGGCCAGACGCGGTCGAGGTGCCCGTCCCAGGCGACGATCGTGATCTTGTTCTTCTTGTTGATGCCGTTGGACTCTTCGCGCTCTTGAAGGGCCTGGTCGATCAGCTCGCGGAGCGCCGCTTCGTCGATCGAGGTGGCGCGGTCGGCCGTCGGCTCCGTCATGGTCAGGCCTTTCGGATCACGTAGCGGAAGACCCCGTCGGCCTCGCCGGCCTCCACGAGCTCGTTGCCGGAGAGCCTGGCCCAGCTCGGCACGTCGGACTTGGAGCCGGGGTCGGTGGCGAGCAGCTCGAGAAGATCGCCGCGTTCGGCGTCTTTCAGCGCTCGATGGAGCGTCACGAGCGGCCCGGGGCAGGACTGACCTCGGGCATCGACGGTGGCGGAGATGACGTTCATCGGCAGAAGGCCTCCTCGGGTCCGAAGGGTGGTGGGATCGGTGCCGGGTGGCGGGGCTATCGGCCCGCGCCGGGCACCTTCGGACAGCAGCACCGGTCGGGGATCATGGCCCCCACGAGCCCTCGGCAGCGCGTCCGGATCATTGCAGGTGCAAATCCTACCCGGATGGTGAGGTTCCGGACAAGCCGGACGACCTGCTCAACCCAACGGGGCCCGGGGCCGATGGGCCGGTATCGTGACCGCGACGATGCGCAGGGCCTCCCGATCGCTGGCCGGCCTGGCCGTGCTCCTGCTCGCGATGGTCGGGCTCGCGACGCCGGCCGCCGCAGCCGTCGATTGCACGTTCGCCGCGCCGACCGCAACCGTGACCGCCGACGCCGGCGACCCGGTGACGATCGTCCGGTCCGGCGAGGCCATCCACGTGAACGGGACGGCCTGTGACAACGCCACGGTCGCCAACACCGACACGCTCGACTTCCAAACGACGGGGGTTCTCGCATCGGTGACGATCGACCTGAGCGGCGGGCCGTTCGCCCCCGGCGCCACCGCGGAGTCGGACGACTCATCCGAGATCGAGATCAACCTCCCGGCCGACGTCCCCGTGATCCGGGTCCTGGGATCCTCCGGAGCCGACCACGTGACGGCCGGCGCGACGGGGATCAACCTGAACGCGAACGAGACCACGGCGGACGTGGACGTGGCTATCACCGGCACCCCGTCCATTGAGCTCGACGGCGCGGACGGCGACGACGTCCTCTCGATCGGCGGGGGCGCCGGGATGGGAGTTGCCGTTCGCGGGACGCTGCGCGGCGGGCTCGCCAACGACACGTTGACGACTGGAGCGCCCGGAAGCGCCATCGACGGCGGCGACGGCACGGACACCGTGGACTACTCGGGCGCGGCCGCGCTCGAAGAGGCGAATCTCGCGACCGGTCAGGTGATCCACGCTGCCGGGGGAACGGACACGCTGACCAGCATCGAGAGCTTCATCGGCTCGCCCGGCGACGACACGATCGTCGGGAGCGAGGGCGACGACACGATCGACGGCGGGGACGGGAGCGACACGATCGACTACAGCGGCGCCGCGGGCGCCGTGGTGGTCGACCTGGCCAGGCGCAGCGCGACGGGGCAGGGCACCGACGTGCTCCGCAACATCGAGAACGTGATCGGCTCGGACCACAACGACACGGTCTCCGGCGACGACGGAGCCAACGTCCTGGACGGTGGCGCCGGGGACGACACCGTCTCGTTCCGCTCCTCGAGCAGCGGCGTCACCGTCAACCTCAAGCAGGGCACCGCCGAGGGCGCCGGGGACGACACGCTCATCGGGTTCGAACACGTCCAGGGGAGCCCCGAGGCCGACGAGATCACCGGGGACGGGCGGGCCAACCGCCTGGAGGGGCTGGCCGGGAACGACACGGTCTTCGGCAAAGCCGGCGACGACCGGATCATCGGCGGCAACGGGAACGACCGCCTGTTGGGACAGGGCGGCGACGATGTCCTTCGCGGCGAACACGGGCGGGACCAGCACAACGGCGGCAGGGGCAGGGACCACTGCAAGGGTGGTCCGGGGCCGGACTCGTTCGTGCTCTGCGAGAACTTCCCGACCTGAGCGGGCCGGCTACACGCGCCGCCGCCGTTCGAAGGGCCAATACACCAGCCGGACGGCGCCCTTCACGTGATTGCGCCGCACCGGGCCGAACGTCCGGCTGTCCGTCGAGGCGCCCGGGGCGTCCCCTTCCACCCAATACTCGTCGGGGCCGAGCGTCCGGCCGGTCGGCGCCACGTCGCCGGGCACGGCGAGGACCCGTTTCACCATCTCGAAGCCGGGCCGCCCGGGGTGTTCGACCACGGCGACGTCGCCGCGCCGGATCTCGACGCCGCGGAGCGCGATCGCCCACTCCCCCGCCTCCAGCGACGGCCGCATCGAGCCGCCCGCGATCTCGACCCGGATCGGCCGGCGCCGCAGCGCCCACCACCCGGCCGCGGCGGCGAACGTCGCCGCCGTCGCGATCACCTTCCGCCAAGACCGACCACGATGGTAGGTTCGATCGAAACGGCTTCCGGTGGGAGGAGGAACGTTCATGCTCGAAGCTTTGCTCAGGCCGCGCCGCGTCGTCCATGCTCACTGTGACGTGCCCTGCGGGGTCTACGACCCGGCGCAGGCCCGCATCGAGGCCGAGTCGGTCAAGGCGATCCAGCAGCGGTACCAGGATGCCGAGAAGATGAAGTCGGGGACCGAGAGCGTCGAGGACTACCGCACGCGTTGCCTGATCATCAAGGAGCAGCGCGCCGACCTGGTCAAACACCACCTGTGGGTGTTGTGGACCGACTACTTCAAGCCCGAACACGCCGAGAAGTACCCCAACCTGCACGAGCTGTTCTGGAAGGCCACCAAAGAGGCCGGTCTGGCCAAGAAGGCCCAGGACCCCGAGCAGGGCCAGAAGCTGCTCGACGCGATCGACGAGGTCGCCAAGATCTTCTGGGAGACGAAGTCCTAGGCGACGGCGCCGGGATCAGCGTTCTCGGGGCGGGACCTCGGTCGGGGCCCGCCCCGACGCGCGTCGGGTAGGGTCCGGCCGATGAAGGACATCGGCCTGGTGGGGGTCCCGTTCAGCGGCAAGTCCACGTTGTTCATCGCGCTCACGCGTTCGGGTACCCACGGCGGCCAGGCCAACCACGCCGTGGTGCCGGTGCCCGACCCGCGGGTCGAGGTGCTCACGGAGATGGAGCGCTCGCGCAAGGCCGTGCACGCGCAGGTCGGGTTCGTGGACGTTCCCGGAGGCACCGCGTCGGCTCAGGGCGTGGCCCGCCTTCGCGAGACCGACGCGCTCGCGATCGTGGTCCGGTGTTTCGGCCCCGACGCTCGTCCCGCGGCCGAGCTCGACGAGGTGCGGGCCGAGCTCCTGCTCGCGGACCAGGCCGTCATCGAACCCGCCGTCGAACGCGCCGAGAAGCGGGCGCGCGGCAAGAGCACCCCCGAGCTCCAAGCGCTCCGGGCCGCGAACGCCGCGCTCGGGGCCGAGACGCCGCTGCGCACGGCCCCCCTCGAACCCGAACACGTCCGAGAGTTGAAGGCCATCGCGCCGCTCACCCTCAAACCGGCGGTGGTCGTGGCCAACCTCGAGGAGGGTTCGGAGGTCCCGGCCGGGCTGCCGGAGGACACCGTCGGCGTGTATGCCTCGATCGAGGCCGAGACCGCGGAGATGGACCCGGACGAGGCTCGCGCGCTGCTCGACGAGTTCGGCGTGCACGAACCCGGGCTCGAGAAGGTGATCCGCGCCGGCTACGGCACGCTCGACCTCATCACGTTCCTCACCACGGGAGAGGACGAGACCCGGGCCTGGGAGGTCCGCCGAGGCGCCAAAGCTCCCGAAGCCGCCGGGGTGATCCACAGCGACCTGGAGCGCGGCTTCATCCGAGCCGAGGTCATCGGCTACGAGCAGCTCGTCGCCGCCGGCTCGATGGACGCCGCGAAACACCAGGGGCTGCTCCGCGTCGAGGGCAAGGACTACGAGGTCCACGAAGGCGACGTCCTCCACGTACGCTTCGCCGTCTAGAGATCGGCCCTCGAGACGCCAGGCATCCCTCCTTCCTCCCGGTAGAAACCTTGCTATCGTGGCCGCGTCACCATGGAGGAGACCTACCGGATCGGGGACGCCGCGGCCCATCTCGGCGTGCGGGTCGAGACCCTGCGGCGGTGGGAACGCGACGGCAAGGTCCGGGTCATTCGGACCGACGGCGGTCAGCGACGGGTGCCCGCCTCGGAGGTGGCGCGCCTGCTCGCCGAACGCAGCAAACGCGCGCCGATCGCCTCCGCCAGCCAGCGGAACCGGTTCCCGGGCGTGATCACCGAGGTCAAGAAGGACGGCCTCGCGGCGACGGTCGAGATCCAGGCGGGGCCGCACCGGGTCTTGGCGTTCATCACGCGTGAGGCCGCCGACCAGATGGGCCTGGCGCCGGGCATGGCCGCCGTCGCCGCGGTCAAGGCCACGAACGTCACGATCGAGCTCCCCGGGTGAACGAAGCCGCCACGGAGGACCGGGCGACGCGGCGCACGCCCCTGCGAACACTGGTCGGCGACGCGTCGGGGGCGGTGGCGGACCTCGGCGTCCTCGTCCCGCTCGCGGCGGCGTTGATCCTGGTGAACGGCCTCGACGCCGCTGCGGTGTTCGTCGGCGCCGGGCTGCTGGCCGTCGCGTCGGGCCTGGCCTTCCGCATCCCCTTCCCGGTCCAACCACTGAAGGCCCTGACGGCCGTGGCCGTGGCCCGCGAGCTCGCCCCCGACGTGATCCACGCCGCCGGCCTCGAGCTCGCCGCGTTCCTTCTCCTGCTCTCGATCGGGCACGTCGCCGACCTGGTGGCGCGCCTGTTCGTGAAGCCGGTGGTTCGTGCGCTCCAGCTCGGCGTGGGGACCCTCCTGATCGTCGCGGCCGGCCGCCTGGTGATCGATCCGCCGTCCGTCTTCGTCGGGACCCCCGAGTCCCCGTGGCCGATGGTGCTCGCGGCGGTGGCGTTCGCGGGCGTGGCCCTGGCGGCGAGGCGGCGGCGATACGGAGGCGCGCTGCTGCTGTTCGCGGCCGGCGTCTCCGTCACGCTCGTGGTCGCCTCGCCGGCGCTGGGGACGCCCGAGCTGCGCCTGCCCGCGCTCGGCCTGCCGCCGGCCGGGGCGTTCGCGGCGGCGTTCTTCCTCCTGGTGGTGCCGCAGCTCCCGCTCACGTTCGGCAACGCCGTGGTGGCGGTGAACGATCTCGCGCACGAATACTTCGGGGCGGCGGCCGACCGGGTGACGCCCTCGCGGGTGTGCCTGTCGGCCGGAGCCGGGAACGTGGCCGCGGCGCTGCTGGGAGGGATGCCGATGTGCCACGGGGCGGGCGGCCTCACCGCACACGTGCGGCTCGGGGCCCGGATGGCCCGGATGAACCTCGTTCTCGGCGGGGCGTTCCTCGTCCTCGGACTCGTATTCGCCGCCCACATCCCGGCGGTCCTCGGGCTTGTGCCGGTCTGGGTGTTGTCGGCGTTCCTCGCGTATGCGGGGTTCCGCCACGCCTGGCTGGTGGCGGATCTCCGCGGGCCCTCCCTCGCCATCGCCCTCGTCGCGGGATTGCTGGGCGCGTGGCTCGGCAACCTGGCCGTGACCGCCGGCCTGGCGCTCCTCCTGGAGCACGGGTTCCGGCGGGCCCGGCGGCGTTTCGCCGTTGGGGCATGACGGTACCCTTGGGGTCCATGGCCGAAGCCCGCGACCTCGAGGCGCCGGAGCGCCTGGATCTCTCCGCGGCCGACCCTTCCGGGGACGAACCTACCGGGCCCGATCGTCCGGCCCCGCCGCCGAACTTGTGGCGGCGGTTCGTCGGCTCGACGCCGTTCTTGATCCTCGTCGCCTTCGTCGTCGCGATCCTGGTGAAGACGTTCTTGATCCAGGCGTTCTACATCCCCTCGGAGTCGATGACGCCCACGCTCGAGGTCGGCGATCGCGTCTTCGTCAACAAGGTCACGGTCGGCGACGTGGGGCGGGGTCAGGTGATCGTGTTCGAGAACCCACATCCCGGCGCGATCCCCCACCGCGGGGTGGTCGACGGGTTCCTGCACTGGCTCGGCGAAGGCATCGGCTTGGCTCGGGCCGAAGACGAAGACTTCATCAAACGGGCCGTTGGGCTGCCGGGCGAGACCATCGAGATCCGCGACGACGTCGTCTACATCGACGGCGGAGTGCTGGACGAGCCGTACCTGCCCGGCGGCGCCGCGTCCTGCAATGGCGAGTTCCCACCCACCCGGATCCCCCAGGGCAACCTGTTCGTCATGGGCGACAACCGCTGCAACTCCGCCGACAGCCGGTACGGGCTCGGGTTCGTGCCGGTCGAGAAGGTCATCGGCCGGGCCTTCGTCGTCATCTGGCCGCCATCCCACTTCGGCGGCATCCACTGACGTCCGTTACGGCGGGGCCGGCGGCGCGCCCGGACCGACCGGCCGCTCGGGCGGCAGGAACACACGCGCCAGCGACCAGACGAGCGCCGCGATGCCGAACCCGGCCAGCCACACGATCAGGGTGGGCGGCTCGAGGGCGAAGAACTCACGGCTCACCGGAAGCACCACCGCCAGCACGAACAGAGCGGGCATCGCCCACACGAGCGCCAGCCGCCACGTGGTGAGCGGCGCGGCGATCACCGAGAGGACCAGGAACCCGATCCACAACAACACCATCGTCGCCGAGGTCTGTGCCTGGGCCAGGCTCACGCCGGGTTCGTCGCGCGCGAGCACGTACCCGAGGAACGTCGCCACCGCGGCCAGCGTGCCCGCCGGGATCGTGAACCGGAGCACGCGCCGCAGGAACCCCGGGCGGGCGCGTTCGTTGTTCGGCGCCAGCGCGAGGAAGAAGCTCGGGATGCCGATCGTGAGCGAGCCGATCAGGGTGAGATGCCGCGGCAGGAACGGGAACTCCAGCCCCACCACCCCGACCCCGAGCGCCAGCAGCATCGCGTAGACGGTCTTCGTGACGTAGAGGTTCGAGGTGCGTTCGATGTTGCCGAGCACCCGGCGGCCCTCCCCGACCACCGACGGCAACGCGTCGAACGTGGAGTCGAGCAGGACGAGCTGCGCCACCGCCCGCGTCGCCGAGCTGCCCGACCCCATCGCGATGCCGATGTCCGAGTCCTTCAGCGCCAGCACGTCGTTCACGCCGTCGCCGGTCATGGCGACGACGTGGCCGCGCGACTGGAGCGCCTCGACCATGGCCCGCTTCTGCTGGGGCGTCACTCGTCCGAAGACCGAGTGCCGTTCGAGCACGTCGGACAGCTCGGCTCGGTCGGTGGGGAGGTCCCTCGCGTCGAACGGGGCCTCCGCGCCGGGCAGGCCGACCCGGGCGGCCACGGCCGCGACGGTCTCCGGGTGGTCGCCGCTGATCACCTTGATCGTCACGTCCTGCTGCCCGAAGTAGGCGATGGTCTGCGCCGCCGTCTCCCGGACGCGGTCGCCGAGGACGACGAAGGCCGCAGGCACGAGCCCCCCGGGCAACCGCTCGCCGTCCAGAGGTGCATCGGTCCGGCCCAGCAGCACCACCCGCCGGCCGGACTCGGCGTGTTCGAGCGCGGCTCGGGCGTGCCCCTCCGGGGCCTCGGCGTCTTCGAGCAGGACCTCGGGCGCCCCGAGCACCCACGTCCCCTCTTCCCCGAACGACGCCGCGCTCCACTTGCGGGCCGAGGAGAACGGCACGGCGTTCGCCGGCTCCCAACCGCCAGTCGGCGGGGGCAGGCTCTCCCCGATCGCATGCAGCGTCGCGTTGGGGTGGGGATCGGAGGCGGCGAGCGCGGCGAGCGCCTCGCGATGGCCCCCGTCTTCGGTGAGCGCCTCGACCTGCTCCACCACGAGCCGGCCCTCGGTGAGCGTGCCGGTCTTGTCCACGCAGAGCACGTCCACGCGGGCCAGGACCTCGACCGCCGGCAGCTCCTGGACGAGCACCTTCCGGCGGGCAAGGCGAACCACTCCGACCGCGAAGGCCACGCTGGTCAACAACACGAGGCCCTCCGGGATCATCGCCACCGTCCCCGCGACCGTCCCCCGCAATGCCGCGGGCACGCCCTCGTGTGTTCGGAACTGGCTGATCAGCAGCAGGACCGCGGTCGGCAGCAGCAGCCACGTGACGATGCGAAGGATCGTGTCGATCCCGGAGCGGAGCTCCGAACGGGTGAGCGTGAACCGCCGGGCCTGCTCGGCCAGCTGAGCCGCGTACGCGTCCGCGCCGACCCGCGTGGCGCGGAACCGCCCGCTGCCCGCCGCCACGAACGAGCCCGAGAGCACCTCCTCCGTCTCACGTTTGACGACCGGTTCGGATTCCCCGGTGAGCAGGGACTCGTCCACCTCCAGAGCTCGCGCGTCGAGCACCTCGCCGTCCACCACGACCTGGTCGCCCGGATGGAGCTCGAGCACGTCGTCGAGCACCACCTCGTTCACCGGCACCTCGCGGACCTCGCCGTCGCGAACGATCCGCGCGTGAGGAGCGGTGAGCACCGCCAGGCGGTCGAGCGTGCGTTTGGCCCGCACCTCCTGGAGGATGCCGATGAACGCGTTGGCGATCAGGACCCCGCCGAACAACGCGTCCTGGATCGGTCCCACGATCAGGATCACGACGAGCATCGATCCGAGCAGCGCGTTGAACCGCGTGAAGACGTTCGCCCGGACGATCTCGCGAACCGTGCGCGAGGGTGAGGAGGGGACGTCGTTGACCTGGCCGCGGGCGCGCCGATCCGCGACCTCGGCCGCGGTCAGACCCTGCATCGTCGTCGCCACGGGTTGAGACTAGCCGGGCGCGTCAGGACTGCGAGCGCGAGCCGGACAGGGCGGCCGCGGCGCCGAGCGAGACGTAGATCCCGCCCGAGACGTACCGCTGGACCCGGCGGAACCGAGGGCTGGAGCGGAGCCACCCGCCCGCCTTCGACGCCACGAGCGCGTAGGTGCCGTCGGAGACCATCCCGAGCGCCATGAACACCAGGCCGAGCACCACCATCTGGGACCAGACGGCCCCGCGCGACACGTCCACGAACTGCGGGAGCAGGGCGAGGAAGAACAGGGCCGTCTTCGGGTTCAGGACGTTCACCACCGCGCCCTGCACGAAGACCCGTCGAAGGCTCCGCGGGCGCGATGCCTCCGGCAGAGGATCGCCGTCGTCCTTCGACAACAGCTTACGGATGCCGAGGATCAGGAGGTACGCCGCGCCGGCGTATTTCACGACGCTGTACGCGAGCGCCGACGACGCGAGGATGGCCGACAGGCCGAACGCGGCGGCGGCGACGTGCACGACCGAGCCGGTGTGGATGCCGAGCACCGAGACCAGCCCCGCGGTCCGACCCTGGTCCACCGAGCGAGTCACGATGTACAGGACGGCCGGACCCGGCACGACGAGCAGCCCCAGCGCGACGGGAGCGAACACCAGCAGCGTGTGGACCTCCGGCATGGCGCTCAGGGTACCTGAGCGCCCGAACCCCCGGTGTTCACCCGCCCCGGTGGGTGGCCCACCACTCGTCGAGCAGGCGGTAGGCTTCGTCGTCCTCAATGGGCCCACGCTCGAGCCGGATCTCCATGAGATAAGAGCGGGCCTCCCCGACCTTGGGCCCGGGCGGGATCCCCAGGTGCTCCATGACCTGGGTCCCATCGAGCGGCGGGCGCATCTGCTCCAGGTTCTCCTCCTCGGCCAGCCGC
>DATHVC010000016.1:0-7361 GCA_035461565.1 Actinomycetota bacterium | reverse complement strand
GTCGGCGTTCCGATGGCGAAGGTGGCGACCCAGGTGGTGACCGGGCGCACGCTCGCCGAGCTCACGGAGGAGGGCCTGCTCCCCGAAGACCCGCGGCACTATCGCCACCTCCCCTACACCGCGGTCAAGGCGGCGGTCCTTCCGTTCGGCCGGTTCCCCGGCGTGGACACGGTCCTCGGGCCCGAGATGCGTTCGACCGGCGAGGTGATGGGCATCGACGCCGACTCCGGCCACGCGCTCGCCAAGGCGCTCGGCGCCGTGGGGGCCGAGCTGCCGCGACGCGGAACGGTGTTCGTCTCGATGGCCAACCGGGACAAACGAGCGATCGCGTTCCCCGCCCGGCGCCTGGTCGAGCTCGGCTTCCGGCTCCTGGCGACCAAAGGGACGGCCGGTGTGCTCGAGCGGGCCGGCATCCCGGTGACGCGAGTGGCGAAGGTCTCCGAGGGAGGCCGGACCGTGGTGGACCTGATCCGGGACGGGGAGATCGACCTCGTTCTGAACACGCCGTTCGGTCGCGCGCCGCGCGGCGACGGGTATTACGTCCGGACCGCCGCCGCTCGGGCCGGCATCCCATGCATCACGACGCTCCCGGGAGCCCTCGCGGCGCTTCGGGGGATCGAGGCGCTGCGGGCGGGGCCGGCGGCTCCCGTTTCGCTGCAGGAGCATCACGAACGGGCGGCGGCCAACGCCCCGGTCCAGATGCGGTTCGGCGCGGTCCCCTCACGAGTAGGGTGAGGCCGTGAAGCGCGTTCGGGCCGAGGTGCTCAACACGCGCCGGCACGGGGCCTACCACTCGATCACGATCGTAGCCCCCGAGGTCGCCGAGCGCGTCCGTCCCGGACAGTTCCTCTCGATCGGAATGCCGGAGAGGCGTTCGTTCCTCCTGCGCCGCCACTTCTCGATCCATCAGGCCTCGCGCCGAGGGGGGTGGGCCGGGACCCTGGAGTTCATCTTCGATCCGGCGGGGGCGGGGACCGCGTGGTTGGCCGAGGCGAAGTCGCACCAGTACCTCGACGTGATCGGGCCGCTCGGCAAGGCGTTCGCCTACCCGACGAAGCTCAACTCCTGTCTGCTGGTGGCCGAGGGCCACGGCGCGGCGCCGATCTATTTCCTGGCGCAGGAGCTGCGGGCCCGGGGCAAACGCGTCGACATGATCATCGGCGGCGAGGACGCCGACCTCGTGTTCAAACCCATCGAGGCGAAGCGGCTGTCGCAGACGATCTCGATCGTGACGTCCGACGGCAGCCTGGGAGACCAGGGGAACGTGCTCGACGCCCTCCCCGGCATGCTCGGGGCCACGGGCGCCCAAGTGGTCTACGCGGCGGCCGGGCGCTCGACGCTCCGGGCGCTCGCCGACGTGTGCCTCGAGCGTCAGATCCCGTCCCAGATGGCGGTGGAGGAGCACATGGGATGCGGCATCGGCCTGTGCTTCACCTGTGTGGTTCCCGTGATCCGCAAAGACGGCTCGGGCTACGACAACCTGCGCGCCTGCACGGACGGGCCGGTGTTCAACCCCGCGAGGATCCTGTGGGACCGGTGGATGGGGGACGAACCCCGGCTCCAACCGACCCCGCCGGAGGGGTTCCCCGTCATCGGGACGTGGCCGGGATGAAGCCGAAGCTGGAGGTCGACCTGGGCGGTGGGCTCACGCTGGCCCATCCGGTGGTCGCGGCGTCGGGGTGTCTCGGAACCGGGCGCGACGTGGCGGGCCTGGTCGACCTTCACCGGCTCGCGGCCGTGGTCACCCGGAGCCTGACCCCCGCGCCGTCGAAAGGGGCCCCCACGACGCGAGCCGCCGAGACCCCCTCCGGGTTCCTGTCGTGGGTGGGCCTGCAGAACCCGGGCGTCGAGGAGTTCGTGGAGGTCGATCTCCCGCGACTGTCGCGATTCGGGACCCCGGTAATCGCGTCCATCGCCGGATCCACCCTCGACGACTACGTGCGGATGGCGAGCCGGCTTCACGTCCAGCCCGGGATCGTGGGGCTGGAGGTGTACCTGGGGACGCCCGACCACGAACGGCGCGACGACCCGTTCTACGCGCATCTCGAGCGGATCCGCGAGGTAGTGGGGAGCGTCTCGCGGCTGTCCCGGGCCCCGGTCTTCGTCAAGCTGCCGGCGCTCCTGCCCGACCTGGTGGCCACGGCGCGGGCCTGCGTCAGGGAGGGGGCCCACGGCCTGACACTGATCGACGCCGTGCCGGGCCTGGCCGTCGACGCGGGCCGCCTGCGATCCAAGCTCGCCGCCCCGGTCGGTGGTCTCTCCGGACCGGCCATCAAGCCGATCGCGCTCGCGGCCGCCTACCGGGTGGCGCGCGCGCTCCCCGAGGTCCCGATCATGGGCGTGGGCGGCATCGCCACGGGGGAGGACGCGGTGGAGTTCCTGCTCGCCGGGGCCTCCGCCGTCCAGGTGGGGACCGCCATCCTGGTGAACCCCTCGGCCCCGGTCGAGATCGCCCGGGGGATCCAGGACTACCTGAAGGACAAGGGGATCGCCTCGCCGGCGGACCTCCGGGGGCGGCTTCGGGTGCGCGGGGACGACGAGCCCGCGGGTCGGGGAGACGGCGGATCCTCGCCGCGCGAGGGCGCGTTCGGCGCCCCTCTGGCCCACCCGGTCACCGAGCCCGGCGAGTCGCGGGCATGATCCCCCGCCCGGAGAACCCCCTCATCGTCGCGCTCGACGTCTCGGAGCTCCCCGCCGCCGAAGGGCTCGGCCGCACGCTGGAGGGGCGGGTGGGAGCGTTGAAGATCGGCCTCGAGCTGTTCTCCGCCGTCGGGCCGGTCGACATCGAACGGCTCCAGTCGTTCGCCCCGCTGTTCCTCGATCTCAAGCTTCACGACATCCCAAATACCGTCGAACGTGCGGCGGTCAACGTCGGCCGCCTGGGGGCGGCGATGTTCACCGTGCACGCGCTCGGCGGGGAGGCCATGGTGGCCGCGGCCGTTCGGGGCGCGGCGGCCGGCGCCGAACGCGGGGGCCACGCACCGCCGCTGGTACTCGCCGTGACGGTGTTGTCGAGCCTGGCCGGCGAAGGGCTCGCGTCGCCAGCTTCGCTGGCGTTCGAGGCGCGCGCGGCGGGAGCGGACGGTGTGGTCGTGTCCGGCGAAGACGTGTCCGTCGTGCGAGAGGTCCTCGACGATCGGGCGTGCATCGTCGTACCCGGGATCCGGCCACGCGGTTCCAACGGACACGACCAGGTGCGGATCCTCACGCCGGAAGAGGCGATCGATCGCGGCGCCGATTACCTCGTCGTGGGGCGGCCCGTCACGGCGTCGAGCGACCCCGCGGGCGCCGCCCGAACCATCGTGTCGTCGGTTCGGTGACGAGCGCTGTTTGTCACTCTCCGCGCGCGCAAAACCGCAGGTCGAGCGGCTTTGTCGCGTTGCTGACCCGACGGGGCATGTCTATACTCCCGGCGTTCCCGGACCCCACGAGCGAAGGAGCGTCGTCATGCCTCTACCCGTCCTCACGGACGAGCAGCGAAAGCAGGCCCTGGAGAAGGCGGCCGAGGCTCGCAGGAAACGAGCGGAGCTCAAAGGCCAGCTCAAGTCCGGGAAGCTCACGCTCCCGGACGTCTTGTCCCGGCAGGGCGACGACACGGTCGGCAAGATGAAGGTCTCCACGGTCCTCGAATCGCTCCCGGGTGTGGGGAAGGTACGGGCGCGCAAGATCATGGAGAAGCTCGACATCTCGGCCAGCCGGCGGGTGCGGGGCCTCGGCGCGAAGCAGCGCGACTCGCTGCTCACCGAGTTCGCGAAGAAGTAAGCCGCGATCTCCCGGCGCGGAACGCTCTACGTGATCGCCGGTCCGTCCGGGGTCGGCAAGGGGACCGTCGTTCGACGCGTGCTCGAGACGGTTCCGGACCTGGAGCTCTCGGTCTCCGTCACGACCCGGCGGCGCCGCCCCTCCGAACGCGACGGCGTGGACTACCGGTTCGTCGACGAGGGGGAGTTCGATCGCCTGATCGAGGCCGGCGAGCTGCTGGAGTGGGCCGAGGTCTTCGACGCCCGGTACGGAACGCCGGCCGGACCGATCCGTGGCGCGCTCGAGCAGGGACGCGACGCGCTGCTCGAGATCGACGTCCAGGGCGCCCGCCAGGTCCGGGAGGCCATGCCCGGGGCGGTCATGATCTTCCTTGTCCCGCCGTCGCTCCAGGAGCTGGAGCGGCGACTCCGCACCCGGGGGACCGAGGACGAGGAGCGCCTGGCCCGGCGCCTCGCCACGGCCTCGCGGGAGCTCGAGGCCCGGGACTGGTTCGACCACGAGGTCGTGAACGACGAGCTCGAACGTGCGTCGTCGCAGGTCGCTGCTATCATCGAAGCGACCCGGGGCTCATCGCATCGTCTCCAACGAGCGGGGTCCGACGGCCGCCGGACCGACCGGGGAAGCCAATCGACGCCAGCCCAAGACGCGGCCGAAGACGCGGAAGGGAATCCGCATCCATGATCGAGCCGAAGATCGACGACCTGCTCGCGCAGGTGGACTCGAAGTACACGCTGGTGATCCTGGCGGCTCGCCGCGCCCGTGAGATCAACTCGTATTACAACCAGCTCGGGGAAGGCCGCGCCGAATACATCCCCCCGCTGGTGGAGACCGGCCTGAAGAACAAGCCGCTCTCGATCGCCCTGGAGGAGATCGCCGAGGGCAAGATCAACGCGGAACGTCCCGAAGGGTTTGGGGTCAAATAGCCCGATCGCGGGGCGCCGGGTCCTGCTCGGCGTCACCGGCGGCATCGCCGCGTACAAGGCCTGCATCCTCACGCGCCTGCTCCGCCTGAAGGGAGCCTCGGTTCGCGTCGTGATGTCGAGATCGGCCGAACGGTTCGTCGGCCCGGCGACGTTCGCCGCGCTGTCAGACCGTCGTGTGTACACCGACGTCTTCGAGGATCCCGAGCGCGTCCTGCACGTCCGTTTGGCGCACGAAGCCGACGCGGCCGTCGTCGCGCCGGCCACGGCGAACGTGATCGCCAAGCTCGCGTTCGGGATCGCGGACGACCTGCTCACGTCCACGCTCCTCGAAACCGACGCCCCCCTCGTCATCGCGCCCGCGATGCACACCGGCATGTGGGAGCACGACGCCACGAGGACGAACGTCGCCACGCTGATCGAGCGCGGCGCTCGGATCGTCGGCCCCGCGCACGGCTCGCTCGCTGCAGGCGACGAGGGCATCGGACGTATGAGCGAGCCGGAGGACATCGTCCGGGCCCTCGAGGAAGTGCTGGCCCGCGGCCGCGACCTGGCCGGCCGCCATCTCCTGGTGACCGCGGGTCCGACGTGGGAGCCGATCGACCCGGTGCGGTTCCTCGGGAACCGTTCGACCGGGAAGATGGGGTTCGCGGTCGCCGCCGAGGCGATGGGCCGCGGCGCGCGCGTGACGCTCGTGGTCGGACCGGGGACGCTCCAGCCGCCGGAGGGACCGTCGGTCGTGCGCGTGACGACGGCGCAGGAGATGCGCGAGGTGGTGCTCGAGGCGTCGACCGCGGCGGACGCCGTCGTGATGGCCGCCGCGGTGGCCGATTTCCGCCCCGAGATCGCGGCGGACGCCAAGCTCAAGAAAGAGGAGGGAACCCCGGAGATCCGCCTGGTCCCGACTCCCGACATCTTGTCCGAGCTCGCGGCCGCCCCCGAGCGGCCCGTCCTGGTGGGGTTCGCCGCCGAAACCCACCGCGTGGAGACGGCCGGGCGAGCCAAGCTGGAGCGCAAGGGGGTGGACCTGCTCGTGGCCAACGAGGTCGGCAGGGAGGGCACCGGGTTCGGCGCCGACACCAATCGCGCCGCCATCTTGTCGCGGACCGGGCAGGACGAGCCGCTGCGCGACTGGACGAAGCGCGAGCTCGCCGCCGCCATCTGCGACCGGTTGGCGAAGCTCCTGGCGGGCTGATCCCGGTCGGGGGGGTGCCGTTGGGCCCCTGTTATGCTCGCGCCCCATGGCGCATGCCTACCTGTTCTCCTCGGAATCCGTGACCGAGGGGCACCCCGACAAGCTCGCGGACCAGATCTCCGACGGCGTGCTCGACGCCATCCTCGCGGTCGATCCGGTGGGCCGGGTCGCATGCGAGACCCTCGTGACCACCGGCCTCGTCATGGTGGCCGGTGAGATCACCACGTCCGAATACGTGGACATCCCGCAGGTCGTCCGCGGCACGCTCATCGGCATCGGCTACACGGACGCGAACTTCGGCATCGACGGGCACACGTGCGGCGTGATCACGTCGATCCAGGAACAATCGGCGGACATCGCCCGCGGCGTGGACGACGCCCTCGAACATCGCGAGGAACACTCGGCCGACGAGTTGGACACGCTCGGGGCGGGGGACCAGGGCATGATGTTCGGGTACGCCTGTCGCGACACCGACGAGCTCATGCCGCTGCCGATCGCGATGGCGCACCGGCTCGCCCGACGGCTGGCGGACGTCCGCAAGGCCGGCGTCGTTCCGTACCTGCGGCCCGACGGGAAGAGCCAGGTCTCGGTCGAATACCTAGACGGAACCCCTCGCCGTGTCCACACCGTGCTGATCAGCGCCCAGCACCGGGAGGAAGTCGACGTCGAGACGTTGCTCGCGCCCGACGTCAAGGCCGAGGTCATCGAGCCGGTCCTGCACGAGTTCGACATGGGCGCCGAAGGAGTCCGCATCTTGGTCAACCCCACCGGCCGGTTCGAGATCGGGGGCCCGAAGGCCGACACCGGCCTCACCGGCCGGAAGATCATCGTCGACAGTTATGGAGGGATGGCGCCGCACGGCGGCGGCTGCTTCTCGGGCAAGGACCCGACGAAGGTCGACCGCTCGGCGGCGTACATGGCCCGGTACGTGGCGAAGAACCTCGTGGCGGCGGGGCTGGCGGACCGGCTGCAGATCCAGGTGGCGTATGCGATCGGGACGGCCCACCCGCTGTCGTTGGCGATCGACGCGTTCGGGACGGAGCACGTCGATCCCGCACGGGTCACCGACCTCGTGTGGGAAGCGTTCGACTTCCGGCCGGCCGCCATCATCCGGGACCTCGACCTCCGGCGGCCCATCTACAAAGACACGGCCGCCTACGGCCACTTCGGTCGCAAGGAGTTCCCCTGGGAGGCGACCGACCGGGCGGATGAGATCCGCCGCGCGTTCGACTGACGCCTCCCTCTCCGGGCCCGTCGCGATCTGCGTCGACCGGCCGCTCCTCGCCCTCGACCGTCCGTTCACCTACGAGCTCTCGGCCGATCTCGATGCCGGGGTCGGCTCCTTGGTGCGGGTCCGGTTCCACGGCAAGCTCATCCGCGGCTGGGTCCTCGGTCCGACGGACGACGTGCCGGCCCGGATGCTCCCGGTCCACAGACGCCTCTCGCCCGTGCGGTTCTTGGACGAGCGGTTGCTGGAGCTCTAC
>DATHVC010000015.1:0-3218 GCA_035461565.1 Actinomycetota bacterium | reverse complement strand
CATCCCCTGTCGGTCGTTCTGGTGGCCGACGACGGCGAATGGATCCGGGTCGCCCTGCACGACGAGCGGTTCCTCAAGGAGCTGGCGGGCATACGGGGCGTGCCGGTCCACGACGCCATGGTCACCGGCTACCCCGAGCGGATGCGGATGTACAGGCGGCCCGAGCCGCCCGGTCCGGACGAGGCCTGACCGGCGGCGCAGCGGCGCGACGCCCGCGGGGGGCCCCACGACCGGGCCGCTGGCCAACGGTATGCTCGGGGCGCCTCAGCCAACCTCGGACGAAGGACGACCAAGACGCGTTTCGGTCGATTCGACGACGACGCCCGCGAATACGTGATCTCGCGGCCCGATACGCCGCTGCCCTGGATCAATTACCTGGGCAGCGAGGACTTCTTCGGCCTCATCTCCAACACCGCCGGCGGGTACACCTTCTATCGGGACGCCCGACTGCGGCGCCTCACGCGGTATCGGTACAACAACGCGCCGTCGGACGTCGGGGGCCGGTTCCTCTACCTGCGGGACGAGGACACCGGGACGTTTTGGTCGCCCTCGTGGCAGCCGGTGCGGACAGAGCTCGACGACTACCGGTGCCGCCACGGCCTTGGCTACACGGTGATCGGGTCGCGGTTCGGCGACGTCGACACCGAGACGCTCTACTTCGTTCCGCTGGGCCGGACGCTCGAGGTGTGGCGGACGCGCGTCACGAACCATCGGCCGACGCGGGCGCGCCTCTCGCTGTTCAGCGCGGTCGAGTTCTGCCTGTGGGACGCCTGGGACGACGCCACGAACTTTCAGCGGAACCTGTCGATCGGCGAGGTCGAGTTCGAGAACGCGGTCGTCTACCACAAGTCCGAATACCGCGAGCGCCGCAGCCACTTCGCGTTCTTCGCCTGCTCCGCGGAGATCGTCGGCTTCGACACGCGCCGTGAGGAGTTCCTCGGGCCGTATCGGGGGTGGGACCGGCCGCTCGTGGTCGAGACGGGGCGGTCCGGCGACTCGATCGCCCACGGATGGGCGCCGATGGGCTCTCACCACGTGGCGCTCGACCTTGAGCCGAACGAGACGACCGAGATCGTGTTCCTGCTCGGGTACTCGGAGAACCCTCCGGAGGAGAAGTTCGACCCGGTGGGATCGCAGACGATCGACAAACGACTCGTCCGGCCCATCATCGACCGGCTCCTTCGGCCGCCGGCGGTCGAGGAGGAGTTCGAACGGCTTCGCGCCTCGTGGGCCGAGACGTTGGCGTCGGTTCGGGTCTCGACGCCGAACCACCACGTCGATCGCATGGTCAACGTCTGGAACGCATACCAGTGCATGGTGACGTTCAACCTGTCGCGTTCGGCGTCGCTGTTCGAGTCGGGGATCGGGCGGGGGATGGGATTTCGGGACTCGAACCAGGACCTGCTCGGGTTCGTGCACATGGTGCCGACCAGGGCCCGGGAACGGATCCTCGACATCGCGGCCACGCAGCTTCCGACCGGAGGCGCGTACCACCAATACCAGCCGCTGACCAAACGCGGGAACGATGCCGTCGGCTCCGGGTTCAACGACGACCCGCTGTGGCTGATCCTGTCCGTCGCCGCCTACGTGAAGGAGACCGGGGACCGGGCCCTCCTGGACGAGCCGGTTTCCTACGACAACGAGCCCGGGACCGAAGCACCGCTGTACGAGCACCTCCAGCGGTCGCTGCGATACACGCTCGACCGTCTCGGTCCGCATGGGTTGCCGTTGATCGGACGGGCCGACTGGAACGATTGCCTCAACCTGAACTGCTTCTCCGAGGAACCGGGCGAGTCGTTCCAGACCACCGAGAACCGGGAGGGCGGCGTGGCCGAGTCGGTGTTCATCGCCGGCCTGTTCGCGATCGCGACCGAGGAGCTCGCGGCCCTGGCAGAGCTCCGGGATCTCCCGGAGGAGGCGGCCGCCTATCGGGCCGACCGCGAGCGGATGGCGGCCGCGGTGCGCGAGCACGCCTGGGACGGAGACTGGTTCCTGCGCGCCTACGACTACTTCGGCCGTCCGGTCGGCTCGGCTGCGAGCGAGGAGGGGAGGATCTTCGTCGAACCCCAGGGCATGTGTGTACTCGGTGGGTTGGGTCTCGAGGACGGGAGGGCGCGCCGCGCGCTGGATTCCGTTGCCGAGCAACTGGCCACTCCCCACGGCATCGTCCTTGTGCATCCGGCGTTCTCGCGGTATCACGTCGAGCTCGGCGAGATCGGTTCGTACCCGCCGGGATACAAGGAGAACGGTGGCATCTTCTGTCACACCAATCCGTGGGTCGTGATCGCAGAGACGTTGGTCGGGAACGGCGACCGCGCCTTCGACTACTACCTCCGGATCAACCCCTCCGCTCGTGAGGACCTCTCCGAGGTTCACCGCTGCGAGCCGTACGTCTACGCGCAGATGATCGCCGGCAAGGAAGCTCCGACCCACGGTGAGGCGAAGAACTCGTGGCTCACCGGGACGGCGGCGTGGAACTTCGTCGCCATCACGCAATGGATCCTCGGCATCCGTCCCGAACACGACGGGTTGCGGATCGATCCGTGCCTTCCCTCCGGATGGGAGGGGTTCGAGGCCGAACGCCGGTTCCGCGGCGCGACCTACCGCATCCGGGTGCGGGCGCGCTCCGCGGGGCGCGTCTCATCGCTCTTGGTGGACGGTCGCTCCGTGGACGGACAGGTCGTCCCGCTCGCCGCCGAGGGGACGACGGTGACGGTCGAGGCGACGGTCTAGTCGATCGACGCGGTGCTGTCGCGGATCACGAGCGACGTGGCGAGCCCGATTCGGCGGTCACCCCCGTCCCCAGGACGAGCCGGGCCGCGGTGGCTCCAGAGGCTCCCGGCTCCGGTCGCGGGTCGCCTACCATGGCGGGCCATGTCGGCCACCCGTCCATCTCGGGAGCGGGTCTTTCAGACCGCACACGGCACCCGGCCCGAGGCGTTCGGGGCGACCGAGTGGGGATTGATCGCCGCGGTTGCCCTGATGTGGGGATCGTCGTTCCTATGGATCGACATCGGGCTCGAGGCGTTCCGGCCGCCGGTCATCGCCCTGGCGAGGATCGCCCTCGGCGTGACGGCGCTCGGGATGATGCGCCGAAGCCGACGCCCGGTGGCGCGTGAAGATTGGCCGCGGGTGGTGCTGCTCGCGTTCGTCTGGTCGGCCATCCCTCTTCTGTTGTTCCCGTTCGCACAGAACCTCGGGGTCGCGTCCTCGACGGC
>DATHVC010000014.1:0-8221 GCA_035461565.1 Actinomycetota bacterium | reverse complement strand
CGTACAGGCCCAACAGGTCCACGGACTTCACGTCGCGGACGCCCGGCCCGGGCTCGGGGCCCTCGAAGACGGGAAGGACCAATACGTCGGTCGCGACGGAGGTGGCCGGTTGGCGGGAGAACGAGAAGGTGGGCACCGCGGACTCCTTCGTGAGGCTCGGGCGGGAGTCTATCGGCTGGCCCCGCCGGGACGACGCCCGCTCGCGGCCGGTACGCTGCGCCCGTGGAGGCCCGCGACCTGCGCGATCTCGTTCATTTCGACGACACCGGTCCGCGGCACGAGACCTTGTTCGAGAGCGACCGCCTCTGGTCCGAGGTGGTCTGCCTGGACCGCAACCAGAGCCTCGGTCCGATCTCGGACTTCGACTCGGACGCCATCGTGCTCGTCGTGGCCGGGAAGGTCGTGGTGCAACTCGACCGGTCCCGGAAGCGGCGCGATCAGTGGGAGACGGCGCTGGTTCCGGCCGGCGCGGAGCTGACGATCACCAACGCCACCGGCGAGGGGGCCGTGGTCCTGATCGTGGCGGCCCCACCGCCACCGCGACGGCCAGCCGTCACCGACCCGTAGCGACCCCCGCGCGCGCCGGGAGCACCAGCGCGAGGCCGAAAGACGCCACGAAGCTCGGCAGGCTCGCCCCGAGCCGGGACCCGAACAGCGGGTACGGCAGCGAGAGCCAGTCGGAGAGCACGGTCTCGACCGCCTCCGTCCACCAGGCCGGCCCGGTCGCGGCCGTCCAGTGGTAGACGACGAAGCCCGCGATCCACGGCGCGAGCGCCGACCACCGCACGCCCGATCGCTGGAAGATCGCCTCTTCCCCGAAGGCCCCGCGGTGCCGGACGAAATAGACGGCGGCGAACACCCCGAACAGCGGCACGAACACGGAGCCGATCAGGATGAGGAACAACTCGTAGCTCTCCATCGTGAACAGGAGGGCCAGGGCGAGCGCGATCGCGCCGACGGCGAGCGCGACCCCTCGCTGGGGCGCCTTCGGAACGACGTTCTGCGTGGACAGGGCCGCCGAGTAGATGTCGGCGAACGCGTTGTCGCTCTCGCCCACCAGCAGCGCGACGAGGACCAGGCCGCCGCCGGCCACGGCCACGATCGCCGAGCCGATCCCGATCGCGTCCGCGCTGGCGCCGGCGAGGGCCAGCAGCACGCCGAGCGCGTAGAACCAGACGTTCCCGATCAGGTAGCCGACGTAGGTCCCGGCGACGGGCCTCGACCCGGGCCGGGCGAACCGCGTGTAGTCGGCGGCGAGCGGCAGCCACGACACCGGCATCACGATGACGAGATCCACCGCGACCCAGAACGGAAGGCCCCCGTCCCCGGGGAGCCTCCAGAGATCGCCGACGTCGCCCGCCCGAAGGATCTCGACCGTGATCCAGACGGCGGTCCCGATCAACACATAGATCGCGAACCGCTCGAGCCAGCGCCGGATCACGAGGATCGGTCCGCCGAGGGCGAGCGCGGTGCACACCACCGCCACCACCGTCACCCACAACGACCGGGCCTCGAACCCGAACAGGCGGACCGACGCGACGTTCGCCACCTCCCCCATGGCCCAGAACTCCACCGCGGTCCATCCCACGAGCTGCAGCACGTTCAGGGCGGAGGGGACGAACGACCCGCGCGCGCCGAGCACCGGACGGAGCAGCACCATGGTCGGCACACGTTCGCGGGCGCCCGCGAGGGCGACGAGCGCCAGCGGGACACATCCCACGGCGCTGCCGATCGCGATGGCCAGCAGCGCCGAGCCGAGGCCGAGCGCCGGGACCAGCAGCGCTCCCGTGACCATGACGAGCAGGCCGACGGACAGGTCGCCCCACAAGACACCGAGGTCGAGACCGGACAGAACGCGTCGCTCCGGTGGGACGGGCCGGATGCCCCAGACGGGCGCCTCGCGCTCGAGCGCCCGCTCCAGACGATCGGTGACCGTCGCCATCAGGTCCGGGCCACCGCTTCGCTCCGTGAGGCCATGCTCCCTCCGCCGGTATGAACCGGATCAGGTTCGTAGGGTCGCGGGCCGCTCGCCCGCCTCTCAGCCCGGTGCGCCGGACTCCCCTGCTGTCGGTTGGATGGTAACGCCGATCACAACCCGGCGGCTTCGCCGGAGCGAGGAAGTGGGCGCTTGGTCTCGGCCACCGACGCCACGAGCGCGAGCGCGAGCAGGACCGGGACGGCGCTCACGGCGAACGCCGTCGGATAGCCCAGGTGTTCGGCGGTCCAGCCCGCCACGAGCGGTCCGAGGACGAATCCGATGTCCCCGACGAACCGGAACACGGCCACGGCACTGCCCTTGATCTCCTCGGGCGTGACGTCCGAGAGCATGGGCGCCGGCGGCACTCCCGCGAACCCGCTGGTCAGGCCGTACGCCCCCATCGCGAGGAGAAACGTGGCCGGCGTGGTGGCGAAGCCGGTGACCATCGTGACCGCCGCGAGCCCGGCCAGCGCGGGGACCAGGACGGCCCGGCGGCCGCGCCGGTCGGTGGCTTTGCCGGCCGGGTACAGCACCACCAGCTCGACCGCCGTCACCACGGCGATCGCCAGGCCGATCCCTCGGAGGGAGAGCCCCACGTCGTCGGCTCCGAACAGCGGCACGAGCGTCGAGAAGACCGCGCCGATCAGCCACAGGTAGGCGCCGTTGGCCGCGAGCACGGCGGCGAACGGGCGCCCCCACGGCAACCGCCGCAGGCCTCCGGCCCGCGTCTCCTCGGCGGACCGAGCCGGATCCCGGATGGCCCGCAGGAACAGGCCGGCGGCGGCGAAACAGGCCACCCCGTAGACGTGGAGCGGGCTGGCCAGGCCGAGCCACTCCGCGATCACGCCGCCGAGGGGGCCGCCGGCGATGATCCCCACGTTGAAGGCCCCGTACCAGACGCTCATCACGCGGCCGGACCGGTCCGGCGGGATCGTCCGGAGCAGGTACGACAGCAACGCGGCGAAGAACAGGGCCGAGCCCACCCCGCCCAGCGACCGCAGGACCAGCAGCGCGGGGAACGTCGGCGCCAGCCCCGCCGCGATGGAGGTCGCCCCGACGATGGCGGCGCCGAGGGCGACCATGGCGCGTTCGCCGCGGCGGTCGATGAGGCGGCCGACGAACGGCCCGGCGAGGAGCCGCGCGAACGAGAACCCCGAGATGAGCAACCCCACGGTGGCCTCGCCGACGCCGAAGGACCGCGCGTAGCTCGGCAGCACCGGGGAGACGATCCCGAAGCCGAGCATGATCACGAAGGTCCCCACGATCGCCGCCCGGACCTCCGGGATCCGAAGGACGTCGCGGATCCCCGGCTCGACGGTCTCGGGCGCGCCCACGGCCGCAGTCTACGGACGCCCTTGCACCACCCCTCGGGCTGCCGTTGGATGACCCCGTGCCCGAGCCCGCCCGAGGGGCCATCGCGGCCCCGAACCTCGCCACTCCCCCCGCCGACGCCCCCGTCCGGGGAGACGGCCCGTGGGCGGTCGAGTCCGGCTCGCCTTCGGCCGTGGCCTGGGAGGAGGGCGTCCTGACCTACGTCGGCCCCGCCGACGGGTTGGCAGGGATCGAGCCGGAATGGTTCGAGGGCGGAACGATCGCCCCGGGGTTCGTGGACTGCCACACGCACCTGCCGTTCGTGGGGTGGCGGGCCGACGAATACGAGGCCCGGCTCGCCGGGCGTTCGTACCGCGATCTGCACGGCCGGGGCGGGATCTCGCGCAGCGCTCGGATGTTCGCCGATGCCGACGACGACGAGGTGCTGGCGTTCTGCCGGACGCTCGTCCAGGAGATGGCCGACCACGGGACGACGGCGCTCGAGCTGAAGACCGGGTACGGGCTCTCGGTCGAGGCCGAGCTCCGACAGGCTCGCCTGGCCCGGCGGCTCGCCGAGGTTGCGCCACAGACGTGCACGGTGACGCTGCTGGCCTGTCACGCCGTCCCGGCGGGCGTGGATCGGGACGACTGGGTGCGAACCGTCCGTGACGAGCTCGTCCCCGCGGCCGCCGCGGAGGGGCTCGCCGACGCCGTCGACGTGTACGTCGAAGACATCGCGTTCTCGCTCGACGACCTTCGCGCCGTTGCGGAGTCCGCCGCGGCGCACAGCCTGCCGGTGCGCTGCCATGCGGACCAGCTCGGCCCGTCGGGAGCGGCCGAGGTCGCGGTGGCGCTCGGCGCGCGCAGCGCGGACCACCTGAACCATGTTTCCGACGGCGGCATCGCGGCGCTCGGGAGGGCGAAGGCGACCGTGGCGGTGCTCCTGCCGACCTCGACGCTGATGCTTCGGTCGCGGCCACCGAACGTGCGGGCGCTCATCGGCTCGGGCGGCGCGGTCGCGGTCGCCACCGACTTCAACCCGGGGACCTCACCGGTGCTCTCGATGCCCGAGGCCATCGCGACGGCTTGCTCGCTCTACGGCCTGACGACGTCCGAGGCGCTCGCGGCGACCACCCTCAACCCGGCCTGGGTCCTCGGCCTGGACGCATCGCGCGGTACCCTCGTGCCCGGACGGGCGGCGGACCTCGTCGTGCTGGACGGCGACGCGTTCGGCGTCGTCCCGTACCGGCCGGGACACAACCCGGTGGCGCACACGTTCGTCGGCGGAAGGAGGGTGGGAGGGCGATGAAGGCGGCGCGGGTGCTCCTCCCGCTCGTGTTGGGCACCGTGCTCATCCCGGCCGCGGCTACCGCCCAGGAGGCGCCGGGCGCGATCAGCCTCGAGGCCTCCGCCGACACCGTCGCGTTCGGCGACGAGGTGCGCCTGTCGGGAACGGCCTTCGGCGCGAGCGCCGGCCAGACCGTGCAGATCCTCGACGCCGACTCGGCCGAGGTCGCCTCGACCAGCACGAACAGCGGCGGCTCGTTCTCCATCGTGGTTCGTCCCGACCACACGACGACGTATCGAGCCGCCTTCGGATCGGTAGTCAGCGAAGGGGTGGAGGTTCGGGTCCGCGCCGTCCTGACGGCCCGGATGAGCCCGGTGCGGCTGTTCGACCGTGTGGCGATTCGGGGCAAGGTCGCCCCGGCTCGGCCGGGCGAACCCGTGCTGGTCGAGCTCCGGCGCGGCGGCCGGGTGGTCGAACGGCAGCGCGTCGAGATGGGGGGCGCCGGCGGGTTTCGGGCTGCGTTCCGCGTGATGGTGCCCGGCACCTATCGGGCGCGAGCCACGTTCGAAGCCGCCGACCTGCTCCGCGGCGCGGCCGGCACCACCGCCGACGGGACGCCGCTGCCCACGCTTGGCTCCGGGTCGCGTGGCCCCTTCGTGCGTCTCTTGGAGGCGCGGCTGGCCGAGCTCTCCTACCGGCTGGTCTGGGCAACCGACGGAGCATTCGACTGGAGGACGGCCGACGCCGTGATCGCCTTCCACAAGGTGCAGCGGATGGCCCGCATCGCCACGGTCGGTCCGGCCACGTGGCAGGCCCTGGCCGATCCGATGGTGCCTCGGCCGCGGCACGAGTGGCGCGGGTTCCATTTCGAGGTGGACCAGACGCGCCAGGTGGTCTACGCCGTGCGAGACGGCGAGATCGCGGCGATCCTGCACGTCTCGACGGGCACGCCGAGCACCCCCACGCGCGACGGCGTGTTCCGGGTGGCCAGGAAGATCGCCGGCTTCAGCCCGAACCGGCTCTACTACCCGAGCTACTTCGACGGCAACCGGGCGCTCCACGGTTGGACCGAGGTGCCGACGTACGCGGCCAGCCACGGCTGCGTTCGGATCCCGTATTGGAACGCGCTCTGGGTCTACAGGTTGGCCGACTACGGCACCCGGGTCGCCGTCTATCACTGACGGTCGATCCGACCGACCGTCGTTCGTCGTACCGGCGACCGCTCGAGAGGAGGCCCCATGCGGTACCTGCTCCTGCTGGCCGACGAACCCGGCGCCGACGACGTGTTGTCGCCGGATCAGAAGATGCGCATCGCCCGGGCGCACCTCGCCCTGGTCGAGGAGCTACGCGGCGACGGCCGGTTGGTGGCGTCGGCGGCCCTGGATCCCGCCGGAGCCGGAGTGGTCGCCCCACCGAGCGCCGACGTCGTCGCCGACGGCCCGTTCGCCGAAACCAAGGAGGTCCTCGGCAGCTTCTACGTCGTCGAGGCCGACGACGACGACCACGCCCGGGCGCTCGCCGCGCGCATGCCGCCGTCGCCGGGCCTGCGAGTGCTGGTGATCCGGACCGCGGACGTCTGACCGACGAGCCCGCTTACGCGAGCTCGCCGACGGCCCCCTGGGCAGCGGCCACGAGCGCGCCGTCGCGCACGAGCTCGGTCGCCGCGGCGATGTCCGGGCCGAGCTAGCGATCGGCGTCGAGGAACGGCACGCGCCTGCGGATCGCCGAGCGCGCGGCCGCGGTGCCCACCGCCGGCTCCAGCGGCGCCCGCAGGTCCAGCGCCTGGGCGGCCACCAACGCCTCGATCGCAACGACGACCTCCGCGTTGGCGACGACGTCACGAACGTGGCGGGCCGAGGTCATGCCCATGCTGACGTGGTCCTCCTGGCCGGCCGACGAGCCGATCGAGTCCACCGAGGCCGGGTGGGCCAACGTCTTGGACTCGGAGACCAGAGACGCCGCGGTGTACTGCGCCAACATGAAGCCCGAGTTCAGCCCGCTCTCGTCCACCAGGAACGCCGGCAGCTCGTTGTTGCGGGCCGGGTCGAGCAGCCGGTACAGGCGGCGCTCCGCGATGCTCGCGAGCGGGACCACGGCCGCCGCGAGCGCGTCGAGCGCCACGGCGACGGGTTGTCCGTGGAAGTTGCCGGCCGAACGCACCTCGCCCGAGTCGGCCAGGACGATCGGGTTGTCGGAGACGGCGTTGGTCTCGACCTCGAGCACCGACGTCGCGAACGCGAGCGCTCCACGGGTGGCCCCATGGACGTGCGGCGCGCACCGGAGCGAGTACGCATCCTGCACGAGGTGATGACTCTCGCGGTGCGACGCCACCACGGCGCTGCCCTCCAACAGCCGCCGCAGGTTCGACGCGGAGGCCATCACGCCGGCGTGCGGGCGGAGCGCCACCAGGCGCTCGTCGAACACCCGATCCGATCCCAGGGCGGCCTCGACGCTCATCGCCGCGACGACGTCGGCGGTTCGGCACAGGCGTTCGACCCGGTCGGCGGCGAGCGTCCCCACGGCCAACATGCCCTGCGTGCCGTTCACGAGCGCCAAGCCCTCCTTCGCCTTCAGCACCAGCGGCGACAGCCCGGCCTCCCGCAGCACCTCGCCGGCCGGCCGGCGGGCGCCGTCCGCGAGCAGCTCCCCCCGGCCGAGCAGCGGAAGGGCCAGGTTCGCCAACGGCGCCAGGTCGCCGGAGGCCCCGAGGGATCCCTGCTCGGGAACCACCGGAACGAGGTCGCGGTTCAGCATCTGGACCATCCGTTCCACGACCTCGAGCCGGACCCCGGAGTGACCGAGGGCCAGCACGTGGGCCCGCAGCGCGAGCATGGCCCGGGCCTCCTCCCGCGAAAGCGGACGGCCCACCGCGGTCGCGTGTGACCGGACGATGCGGTCCTGGAGCGTGTCGGCCTGCGCCGGGTCGATGCGAACCGACGCCAGGCTCCCGAATCCCGTCGTCACCCCGTAGACCGTCTCGCCGGACGCGACGGCCGCCTCGACGACCGCCCTCGCGGCGCCCACGGCCTCGGCGGCCGCCGGCGAGAGCGCCACGTCCGCCCCTCGCGCCACCGACACCACGTCGTGCAGGCTGAGGGATTCCCCGAGCAGGATCGCCACGCACCGAACGCTACGGCCGGCCCGCCCGGGCGGCAAACGAGGCACTGGTAGCGTGGCGTCGTGGCCGGCCCCTTCGACGACCTCGATCGCGACCCGTCGCCGTCCGCTCCGCGCCGGGACCGGCCGAGCGGCGTCCGGGTTCTGGCCCGAGGCCTTCGACGCCGGTGCCCGCGGTGCGGCTCGGGCACGTTGTTCGAGTCGCGGTTCCGGATCCGCTCGCGCTGCCCGCGCTGCCGCCTGCCGCTCGAACGCGAGGAGGGCGGGTTCCTCGGCGCCATGGTCGTGAACTACGGCGCCACGGCCGGCGCGTGGGTCCTGCTGCTGGTCGGGTGGCTGATCGTGGATCTGCCCGACGTCCACGTGTTCGGGCTGACCCTGGCCTCGATCGCCCTCGCCATCGCGATGCCGCTGCTGTTCTGGCGTTCGTCGAAGTCGATCTGGGCGGCGGTGGACTACCTCGTCTACCGGACCGATCCCGGCTACGCGTCGGAGGAGGCCGCCGACCGGGCGATCGGGAACGGCGG
>DATHVC010000013.1:0-9073 GCA_035461565.1 Actinomycetota bacterium | reverse complement strand
AGCTCGAGCACCGGCCGACGGTCGCCGGCCGGTTCGGCTTCCGCGTGACCCGGCAGCGCCTCCGTCTCCACGGGCTGGACCCCCAGGCCCACCTCGGCCTCGTCGCTCATCCCACCGCCTTCGTACCCAGGTACGCCTCGATGACCTGCGGGTTGTTGGCGACGTCCTCGTAGGCCCCCTCGGCGATCTTGCGTCCGTAGTCGAGCGCGACCACGCGGTCGGACACCCCTTTGACCACCCGCATGTCGTGCTCGATCACGAGCACCGTCAGTCCGCGTTCGTCGCGCGTCCGGACGATGTGGTCCCGCAGCTCGAGCGTCTCACGCGGGTTCATGCCGGCGGTCGGCTCGTCGAGCAGCAGCAGCAGGGGTTCGGTGGCCATGGCCCGAGCCATCTCGAGCCGACGGCGGTTCGCGTACGAGAGCGAGAAGGCCGGCTGCTGCTGCCGGTACCCGGCCAGCCGAGAGCCGAAGAACTCCAGGCACTCCTTGGCCCGTTCCCGGATCCGCTCCTCCTCCCGTTTGGTGCCCGGCGGCCGGAAGACGGCGCCGAACAACCCGGATCGGGATCGGACGTGTTGGCCGACCATGGCGTTCTCGAGCACGGTCATGTTCGGGAACAGATGGACGGTCTGGAAGGTCCGGCCGATGCCCAGGCGCACGATGTGGTTCGGCGCCAGCCCGACGATGCTCTGTCCGCCGAAGAACACCTCGCCGTCGTCGGGTGGGTACAGGCCGGTCACCACGTTGAACATCGTGCTCTTCCCGGCGCCGTTGGGGCCGATGACCGAGACGATCTCGCCGGGATCGACCTGCAGGTCGAGCCCGGACAAGGCGTAGACGCCCCCGAAGTGTTTGGCCACCCCGCGGAGCTCGAGCAAGTGCTGCGCGCCCTCGGTCATTCCAGCTCCTCGTCCTCGACCCCGAGACGCCCGCCCGGCACGGCCGCGGCCACCGCCGCCTCATCGGGCGCGAACCGCTGAACCCACTCGTCCTGGGCCTCTTCCTCCTTCTCGAGCTCGCGCATGCGCCGGACGTTGGGCACCAGGCCCTGCGGACGGAGCACCATGATCGCCACGAGCGCGGCTCCGTAGATGAGGAGCCGGAACTCCTCGAACTCGCGGAGCAGGCCGGGCAGGCCGATCAGGACCGCCGCGCCGACGATCACCCCCGGGATGCTCCCCAGCCCGCCCATGATCACCACGGCCAGGGCCGTGATCGAGACGATGATCTCGAAGCTCGCGGGTGTGAGCGATCCGATCTGCACCGCGAACAGGGCGCCGCCGAGGGAGCCGACGAGCCCACCCATCGCGAACGCCAGGAGCTTGTATTTCGTGGTGCTGATCCCCATGGCGTCGGCGACCTGCTCGTCTTCGCGCATGGCGTTCCACGCCCGGCCGATGCGCGAGGCCTGGAGGCGCCAGGACACGAAGATCGCCAGGAGGACGAACGCGAAGGCCAGGTAGTAGAACCGCTGGGGTTGTCGGAAGCCGAATCCCGCGATCGCGGCGTTCGAGACGCCGCGCATCCCCTGCGGGCCGCCGACGAGCGGCTGCAGCCATTGCGATTGCGTCAACGTGCTGACGATCTCGCCCAGTCCAAGGGTGACGATCGCCAGGTAGTCGCCGCGCAACCGTAAGACCGGCGCCCCGATCAGCAGGCCCACACCCGAAGCCAGGACGGCCACGATCACCACGGCCAGGTAGAAGTTCAGCTCCATCGAGAACGCCGGGGCGGCCGAGCCCGTCGTGGTGTTGAGGGTGGCCCCGGTCAGCAGCGCGAGCATGTAGGCGCCGAAGGCGTAGAACGCGACGTACCCCAGGTCCAGCAGGCCCGCGTATCCGACCACGATGTTGAGCCCGAGACCGAGCAGGACGAAGACCATCACGCTCCCCAGGACCTGCGAGATCACCGATCCGACGAGCTGCGGCAGGTAGGCCACCGCCACGATGGCCAGGGCGAACAGCAGCACGCGGACGATCGGCTGCTCCCGCATCGTCTCGCGGATCTGCTGCCGGGTCTGAGTCCCGCGACGGTGCCAGCTGAAGTTGGCGGCCCCGGCGATCACCGCGGCCCCGATCGCGCCGGGGTAGGTCAACGCTCGGGTCCGCGAGTCGTACAGGAAGCCCGGGTCGTACCCGAGCTGTTGGATCGCCACCGGGATGATGCGCTGGAGCAGGCCCAGCAGCACGACCGTCCCGAACCCCGCCAGGATCGCCCTCGAGACGGTCGGTTGCGACGTCCGAGCCAGCCCGCCGACCGCCCCGGCCGTGAGGGCGACGACGGTCAGGATCGCCGCGCCGAGCACCACGTTGTCTTGCTCGAAGGTGGCGGCTTGGATGAGCGACGGCGAGGCGGCGATGAACACCTGCCGGAGGCGGGCGACGTCGAACCAATCGGCCCACACTACGAGCGCCCCGAACAGCGCTCCCGCGATCACGCCGGCCGCCGCGCCCCCGGCGACCCCGGCCGATGGGGTGGCCACCCGGCGTTCGCCTGCCGCCACCCGGGGCCGGGCGATCACGAACCCGGCCATCCCGGGCGGCAGGACGAGCATCAGGCGGCCGAGCGTCACGTGTTCGCCCACCAGCCTCAGCCCGGAGAACCGGTCGAGCAGGCCCACCAACGCCAGGTACATCAGGACGAGGGCGGCCGCGATCCCCGCGCGGACGATGGAACGGACCGGGATCGGGCCGAACGCGGACATCAGACCTTCTCCGCCTCCGCCGTCCCGAGGATGCCGCCCGGCCGGAAGATCAGGACCAGCACCAGGACCAGGAACGTGAACGCCGGCTTGAGCTGGAACGGCGAGGGGACGTTGTAGCCCGTCAGGATCAGGGCGGGCCCCATCGACTCGAGCAGGCCGATCGTCAGCCCACCGAGCGCCGCGCCGCCGATGCTGCCGATGCCGCCCAACACGGCCGCCGTGAAGGCGGCGATCCCGGGGCGGAACCCCATGACGAAGTTCACCGCCTCGAACGTCATGGCGAACAGGACGCCGGCGACGCCGGCCAACACACCGCCGATGGCGAAGGTGATGGCGATGACCCGGTCGACGTTGATGCCCATCAGGCTGGCGATCTCGCTGTCCTCGGCCACGGCCCGCATCGACTTGCCGGTTCTCGTTCTCGACACGAACAACGTGAGCAGGACGACCGACACCGCCGCGACGATGAACACGACCACCCGGACCCGGGAGAACCCCAGGCCGAAGATGATCCATTGCCCCTCGAGGAACGTTGGCTTCGCATAGCCGCGCGTCTGCGCGCCGAAGAACCCTCGGGCGGTGTTCTGGAGGAACAGCGAGGCCCCGATCGCCGTGATCAGCGGCACCAGCCGGGGGGCCCCGCGCAACGGCCGGTAGGCGATCCGCTCCAACAGCAAGGCTACGGTCACCGACGTCGCGATGGCCACCAGGAACACGATGCCCAGGGCCAGGACCGGCTGGCGGGCCAGGAACCCGCTGTCCTCGTAGGCGCTGGCGAAGAAGTACGAGACGAACGCCCCGAACATGAAGACCTCGCCGTGGGCAAAATTGATCATGCGCAGGATGCCGTACACGAGCGAATACCCGAGCGCGATCAAGGCGTAGATCGCCCCCTGCGCGATCCCCAAAACCAGGAAGTCCCGCCACGCCCCCGCCGAATACGCCCGGCCCTCGGGGAGCGTGAGCGTCCGCACGATCCCGATCCCGACGGTGGCGACGATGGCGACCGCCAGGACCACGAGGATGATGCGTCGCCACGGGATCCGCTCGAGAAGGCCGAGCCGGACCTCCGGCACCTGTTCCACGGCGCTCATGTCTGCGCGACCCTAGCCCATCCTCGAACACGACGCCGCGGGTGGGCCACCCGCCCCCCCCGCGGCTCGCGCGTCGATCCGCCTACGCGACGTCGGCGAGCGACTTCGTGTCCGTGTAGACCGGGTCGGACGGCTCCTCGCCGCCTTCGACCGGCCAGTTCGGGTACTGGAAGATGCCGATCGTCACGTCGGTCGCACAGTCGCCGAGCTCCGTGCACGTGATGGTCCCGGTGAGCCCTTCGTAGCCGCTGGTCGCGAACACGGCGTCCTTCAGGGCCGTCCGCGGGATCAGCAGATTGCCGCTGCCGTCGTCCACGGCCACCTGCTCGATCGCCTGGAACAGGACGTTCGAGGCGTCGAACGCGTGCGCGTGGAACACCGAGGTCGGCGCGCCGCCGAACTGGTCCCGGTACGCCGGCAGGAACTGGTCCCGGTAGAACTCGCCCGCCTGGAACGCCGCCACGTCAGGCGACGAGGCGTAGTAGTCGGCGTCCGGGCTCCCAGCCGTGTCGATGAACCCGGTCTCCAGGCAACCGTCCGCGCCCATGAACTCGGTCCCGTCCGGGAAGATGTCGGCGCCCTGGGAGTAGGTCAGCGCACACACCGGGTTGAAGTTCGGGCCGTAGACAACGCCCGGGTTCCCCTCGGCGATGCTGCGGAGCACCGGCCCGAGGTCCGTGTCACCGCTGTTGACCTGCTCGGTCGCCGTGATCGTCCCGCCGAGCGCCTCGAAGTTGGTCCGGAACGCCGCCGCCAGGCCGTCCGCGTACGGGCTCTCGTCGTTGATCGTGGCCGCCGTGTCGAGGCCCAGCTCGTTGAACACGAACTCGGCCGCGATCGCGCCCTGGATCCGGTCGTTGTGCGCGGTGCGAGCGTAGAACGCCTGGTGCGTCCCCTCCGCCGTCAGGGCCGGGTTCGTGTTCGACGGCGAGAACAACAACATGCCGATCTCGGAGGTCAGCTCGTCGGCCACGCCGAGCGCCGAGCTCGAACAGCTCGTCCCGATCACCGCGACGATGCTGGGGTCGCCGACGAGGCCCGTGGCCCCGGCCTGGCCACCCTCCGCCGAGCACCCGTCGTCCTCCTGCTGGAGCTCGACGTCGTGCCCGAGGAGCTGGCCGGGCGCTCCGTCCAGCGCTCCGTCGAGGTTGTCGATGGCCAGGATGATCCCGTTGTTGCTGTCCGTCCCGAGAAACGCCACGTCACCCGAGATGGCCAGCAAAGACCCGATCCGGATCGGGTCACCCGCCGCGACCTCGGCGCAGCCGAACTCGTCGGCGGCGCACGGGTCCTCGCCTCCGTCGGTCGCCGCCGGGGTCTCGCCCGTGGGCGCGGCCCCGTCGTCCCCGTCGTCGTCGTCGTCACCACACGCCGCCGCCACCAGGGTCAACGCGGCGAGCAGGGCGAGCAACGAGAAGAGCTTGCGCTTCCTCATCCGTCCCCCCTTCGATCCCTTGACCTGCTTCCATCGCTGGCGACCAGGGCACAGTGCCCGGCCGCCGTTCAAGGGCGCTATTTGCTACCACATCCGGGTCCGGAAATCATCCGACCCCGATCTGTCAGTACGCAAGAGAGCGACGCCGGAGATGTGGCGACGGCGACCGGCGCGTCGCCGGATCAGGCCGGGATGGCGGCGCGGAACGCCCGAGCCAGGGCGAGGGCGTCGTCGTGCCGGTTCTCCAGAAGGGGACGGACCAGCGCGCTGCCCACCACGACCCCGTCGGCGAAGCCGCAGGCCTCGGCGGCCTGGGCGGGCGTGGTGATACCGACGCCCAGCAGGAGCGGGAGGTCCGTGAGCGGGCGGAGCGCGGCGACGAGGCCGGCGGCGGTCCCGGAGAGCGCATCGCGTTGGCCGGTCACGCCGTAGGAGGCCACGCAGTACACGAACCCACCGGACCGGGCGGCGATCAGCCCCAGCCGGTCCGCCGTTGCCCCCGGCGCGGCCAGCAGGACCGGCGCGACACCGAGCCCGCGGCAGGCGTCGACCAGCCCCTCGGCCTCGTCCGCGGGCAGATCCGGCACGATCAGACCGGCTACGCCGGCCCGTGCGGCCCGGCGAAGGAACCCCTCCACGCCGCGGCGGAACACCGGGTTGAAGTAGGTCATCACGGCCACCGGGATCTCCAGGGCGGCCTCCTCCACGATCGCCAGGACGTCCTCGGGCGTGGTCCCGGCCTCGAGCGCGCGACGCGAGGCCTCCTGGATGACGCCGCCGTCCATCACCGGGTCCGAGAAGGGAACGCCCACCTCGACGGCGTCGGCGCCCGCGGCGGCCAGGCCTCCCAGCAGATCAGCGTCCACGCCGGCCAGCCCACCGGTCACGTACGGGACGAAGGCCCCGCCGCCGTCGTCACGCCGCGCCCGCAGCGCCCCTTCGAGGTCGGTCATCCCGTGCCCAGCGCGGTCCGGACGGTCTCGAGATCTTTGTCGCCGCGTCCGGACACGTTGACGACCACGAGCGCGCCCTCCGTCACCGGCCTGGACAGGAGCCACCCGATCGCGTGCGCCGGCTCGAGCGCCGGGAGGATGCCTTCGAACCGGGCCAGCGCCGAGAACCCCTCGAGCGCCTCGGCGTCGGTCGCCGACACGTAGTCGGCCAGCCCCGCGTCCCGCAGGTACGCGTGCTCCGGACCGACCCCCGGGTAGTCCAACCCGGCCGAGATCGAATGGGTCGCCACGACCTGCCCGTCGTCGTCCTGGAGCAGGGAGGAGAGGGAGCCGTGCAGGACCCCGGGGTCACCGAGGGTCAGCGAGCGGCAGTGTTCGCCGGGGGCGTCGCCGCGGCCGCCGGCCTCGACCCCGACCAGCCGGACGCCCGGCTCCCCCACGAACGGCGCGAAGATCCCCATCGCGTTGCTGCCGCCCCCCACGCACGCCACCACCACGTCCGGCACCCGGCCCTCGCGCTCGAGGAGCTGGGCCCGCGCCTCGTCCCCGATCACTCGTTGGAGCTCCCGGACGAGCAGCGGGAACGGGTGAGGCCCGGCTACCGATCCGATCACGTAGTGCGTCGTCCGGACCGAGGCTGCCCAGTCGCGAAGCGCCTCGTTCATGGCGTCTTTCAGCGTTCGGCTGCCCGAACCAACCGGGACGACCTCGGCCCCCAGGAGCTGCATCCTCGCCACGTTCGGCGCCTGGCGGACGGTGTCGTCCTGTCCCATGTAGACGACGCACGGGAGCCCGAACAGAGCGCACGCCGTCGCCGTGGCGACGCCGTGCATGCCCGCCCCGGTCTCCGCGATGATCCGGGACTTGCCCAGGCGGCGCGCCAGCAGCACCTGCCCCAGCGTGTTGTTGATCTTGTGCGCGCCGGTGTGGTTGAGGTCCTCACGTTTGAGCCAGATCCGATAGCCAAGCTCCGCCGACAATCGACCGGCGAACGTCAGGGGCGACGGCCGCCCCACGAAGTCCCGAAGGAGGGCATCGAGCTCGTTTCGAAAGCCCGGCTCGTCTCTGAGCTCGTCCCACGCCGCCGCAAGTTCGTCGAGCGCGGGGATCAACACCTCCGGGACGTACCGGCCCCCGTAGGGGCCGAACCGCCCTCGGGCGTCGGGGAGGGCTGGTTCGACCGAGGTCACGGCCGACCCCGCAGGGCTCGAACGCCCGCCGCCGCATCGGGCGTTCTCATGAGCGCCTCCCCCACCAGGACCGCCCTCGCCCCCGCCGCCACGGCCCGGCGGACGTGTTCGGGTTCGGAGACGCCGCTCTCCAGCACGGCCACCCGGTCGGAGGGGACGCGGCCGAGCAGCGACAGCGCGCGATCGAGGTCCACCTCCAGGGTCTGGAGATCCCGGGCGTTCACGCCGATCACCGTCGCCCCCGACGCGACCGCGCGGTCCAGGTCGTCCGCGCCGTGCGCTTCGACCAGCGTCCCGAGCCCCAGGTCGCTCGCCGCCGCCAGCATCACGGCGAGCTCGTTGTCCGACAGCGCGGCGGTGATCAGCAGGACCGCGTCGGCTCCCTCCACCCGCGACTCGATGACCTGGGACGGGTGGACCAGGAAGTCCTTCCGCAGCACCGGGATCGAAACGGCCAGGTGCGCCGCCCGCAGGTCGGCGAGCGCGCCGTCGAAGTGGACGGGCTCGGTCAATACGGAGACCGCCGCCGCCCCCGCCGACTCGTAGGCGCGGGCGCGTTCGACGGCGTCGGCTTCGGCGATCCGGCCGGCCGAGGGCGAAGATCGTTTGAGCTCGGCGATCACGGCCGGCGGCTCGGCGTCGGTCAGCGCCCGCTCGAACGGGCGCGGCGGCGGCTGCTGAAGAGCCCGCGCGAGCAACGACGCGTCGTCCAGCGGCCGGCGCTCCAAGCGACCGCGCACCTCGTCGACGACCTGCGTGAGGAAGCCCATGGGATGCCGAAGTCTACGTGTTCGATCCCCGCTCCCCGCCGATCGAGGCGAGCACGTCGGACAGGTCGAGACCTTCATGGAAGGCGCGACCCACCACCGCGCCCTCCACGGTTCCTCCCAATCGCGCCACGGCGAGCAGGTCGCCCACCGATCGGATGCCTCCGGCGGCGAGCACCGGCCGTTCGGTACGGGACGCGATCGCCCGGATCCCGTCGAGGTCCGGCCCGGCCGATCCACCGACCCGGCCGACCTCGGTCAGCAGGTACCGGGGGACGTCGAGCCCGCCCAGCCAGGCGAGCGTGTCCCACAACGGGAGCTCCCGCCCGCCGCCCCGCGGTCGGAGCGTCGGGCCGTCGGCCTCCAAACCGACGCACAGTCGCTCGCCCAGCTGCGCCAGCGCCCGTTCGGTACCGGTTCGGTCCGCCAACGCGGCCGAGCCGAGCACAACGCGTCCGGCCCCGGCGGCCAGGAGCAACTCCGCCTGAGCCGCCGTCGACACGCCCCCGCTCGCCTGGACGGGGACGCCGAGGCTCGCGATGGACCGCACCAGGTCAAGGTTCCGCACCTCGCCGGTCACGGCGAGATCGACGTCCACGACGTGCAGCCGGCGGGCGCCCGCCCGCACGAACGCCTCGGCGGCGGCGATCGGGTCGCCGCCGAATGCCTCGACCGGGGTCGCGCCGTCACGCGACATCCGGACCAGCCGGCCGCCGGCCGCGTCGATCGCGGGGATCACCTCGAACGTCACGACGTTCCGAAGGGTAGGGCCCCCGTCAGGACCGCGTGGGGGCCGTCTCCGGCAGCCGCACGACCCGCTCTCCGCCCCGCGGGTCGACCGACACCGCCTCGTGGCCGAGCAGCGCGCGCAGCTCGGACAGGAGCCCGGCGCCGGCCTCGACCCGGTACGTGCCGACGTCGAGCGGCG
>DATHVC010000012.1:0-4502 GCA_035461565.1 Actinomycetota bacterium | reverse complement strand
GAACGAGCCCGGCACGCTCGGCATCCCGTTCGACTTCGAAGGTGTCCCGCGGGAGCGGGTCACCCTGATCGACCGCGGCGTGTTCCGCGACGGCGTGTACGACCGGCGGACGGCGAAGCAGACCGGGAAGAACTCGACCGGCCACGCCCTCCCGCCGCCGAACCCGGAGGGGCCGTTCCCGCTCAACCTGTTCATGGCGTCCGGCGGGTCCACCGTGGAGGAGATGGTGGCGTCGGTCGATCGCGGCCTGCTGGTGACGCGGTTCCACTACACGAACGTCGTCCACCCGGTCGAGTCCACCATCACCGGCATGACCCGCGACGGAACGTTCGTGATCCGGGGCGGCGAGATCGCCCACCCCGTGAAGAACCTGCGCTTCACGCAATCCATCCTCGACTCGCTCCGCGCCACGACGACGGTGGGCCGCGAGACCGAGCTCGCCAGCGAGTTCTTCTTCAGCGCGTCTCGGGTGCCGGCGCTGAAGATCGAGTCCTTCCAGTTCACGGGGAGCTCCGACCACTGAGCGTGGGGTGGCCGATCATCGGCGCCGCGCAATAGACTCCCCGCCATCGCCCCGGATAGAGGAGCGCCACATGCAGGTCAGGGACATCATGCAGACCGACGTGAAGACGACCGCGGCCGACGACACGTTCGCGCACGTCGCGTCGCTCCTGCACGAACACGCCATCTCGTCGGTGGTGGTGACCGACGGCGGGCGCATCGCCGGCATCGTGACCGAACGAGATCTCGTCAACCTGGTGGCCGACGGAGCCGATCCGCGCAGCACGAAGGTCGGCGACCGGATGACCACGGACGTCGACACCGTCGAGCCGCGGACCGACATCGCCGAGGCAGCTGAACACATGGCGCGCCTGCGGATCCGGCACCTCCCCGTGGTCGAGAACGACGGGCTCGTCGGGATCATCTCGATCCGGGATCTGACGAACTGGGCGGTGCAGGAGGTCACCGGCGGCCACGAGCTCCCGGATCTCGCCCGCAGCCACACCGCGCTCTCGGCGGCGGCTCAGATCAACCAGCCGTCCGGGAAGTAGCCGCTCAAGGGCCGGCCGCGCGTTCGAACGGCTCGTGCGGTCGCTCCAGGGCGCCGAGCTGCGCCAGGTCCCTCGGGAACAGCAGCGCCACCGTCCAGTCGAGCGCGATCTTCACGCGCCGCGCGATCGTCGGCAGGGCGAACAGGTGGTACGTGCGGTGCGCGAACCACGCGGGGAACCCGCGGAGCTTCACCCCGCGGATCACGGCGACCCCTTTGTAGCGGCCGAGCGAACACACCGTCCCGATGCTCCGGTAGACGAACGGTTCCATCCGCCCGCCTTCGAGCCAGGCGGTCAGGTTGCGCGCCAGCCGGCGTCCCTGGCGCATGGCGTGCTGGGCGGTCGGGGGCATGACGTCGCCCGTGGCGCGGTCCGGGATCGCGGCCGCGTCGCCGGCGGCCCACGCGTCCTCCTCGCCCACCACTCGGAGGAACCGGTCGGTGCGGAGGCGTCCTCGCTCGTCGACCGGGAACCCGGAGCGGGCGGCGAGCGGCGACGGGCGGACGCCCGCCGTCCAGACCAAGGTGTGCGCGGGGATCTCTCGGCCGTCCGTGGTCGTCGCCACACCCGCTTCGTACGACACGAGCCCGGTCCGGACCGCGATCTCGATCCCGCGCTCGGCCAGCTCCTGGGAGGCGTACCGGGCGAGATCGGGCCCCAGCTCGGGCAGGATCGCGGGCGCCACGTCCAGGAGGATCCACCGCATGGCACCGGGTCCGAGCCGCGGGTACGCCTCGAGGGCGTCCCGGGCCAGGTCCTCGAGCTCGCCGAGCGCCTCGACGCCGGCGTAGCCGCCCCCGACGAAGACGAACGTCAGGGCGGCCCGGCGCACCGACTCGTCCTCGGTGCCGGCGGCCACGTCGAGCCGGGACAGGACCCGGTTCCGCAGGAAGATCGCCTCCTGCACGGTCTTGAAGCCGATGCCGTGCTCTCCCAGGCCGGGGATAGGCAGGACGTTGGACCTCGAGCCGGGCGCAAGCACGACGACGTCGTAGGGGTCGACGCGTTCGCTTCCATCGGGCAGCCGGATGTGGGCTCGCCGCTGCTCGTGTTCGAGCCGCTCCACGTCTCCGATCACGATCTCGCAGTGACGAAGGACGGGGCGAAGCGGCACCACCACGGCGCGGGGGTCGATGGTCCCCGAGGCCACCTCGGGAAGGAACGGCTGGTACTGCATGAAGTTCTGGTCGTTGACCACCGTGACCCGATGCCCGGCCCGAACGAGGTTCTTCATCCCCATCGCGGCGTAGAGCCCGGCGAACCCGGCGCCGACGACGAGGATCCGCCTGCCGGCCACGGGATCAGCGGGTCGCGAGCGCCCGCAGCGCGTTCAGGCTCTCCGGCCGGCAGAGCGACGTGCCGAGCCGGATCGGGTCGTACCGCGTCCCGTGGCAGTCCGAACCGCCCGTCGCGACCAGGCCGAGCCGGCGGGCCATGGATCGGTACCGCTCGCGGACCTCGGCGTCGTGATCCGTGTGGTCGACCTCCAGGCCCTCCATGCCGGCCTCGGCCATCTGCTCGATCAGCTCGTCCGCGACCGAGGACTGATCGCCCCACATGCCCGGATGTGCCAGCACGCACAGTCCGCCGGCCCCGCGGATGAGCGTCACCGCGTCCACCGGGTGCAGGGCGTGTTTCGGCACGTGGGCGAGCCCGCCGTCGGCGATCCAGCGCTCGAACGCCTCCTCCTCGGTAGCCACCACGCCGGCCTCGACCATGGCCTGGGCGATGTGGGGACGCACGATGTTGCCGCCGGCGGCGATCTCGCGAACGCGGTCGAAGCTCACGGGGAGCCCGAGCTCCTGGAGCCTTCGCACCATCAACTCGCCCCGGCGGAAGCGCCCGTCGCGCAGCCGGGCCAGCTCCTGCTGGAACGCCGGCTCCCCCGGGTCCATCCAGTAGCCCAGGACGTGGACGCTCGAGCCGTCGATCTCGGCCGAGAGCTCGACGCCCGGAACCACCTCGATGCCGGCCTCCCTCCCCGCGGCAACCGCCTCCGGGAGCCCGTCGGTCGTGTCGTGGTCGGTGAGGCCGAGCACCTCGAGCCCGAGCTCCGCCGCGCGGCGAACCAGCTCGGACGGCGTGAAGGTGCCGTCGGAACGGTTCGTGTGCGTGTGGAGGTCGATCCCGGCCATCGCGGCCATGGTCGCAGACGGCCCCCGGGCCGTCAGACCGCTAGAGCTGCGCGAGCGGCACCCCGTTCGCCGGGACGCTGTCGGACGAGGTCACGTTCGCCGGTGGGGTCGCTGGAGCTCCTCCACCCATCCACCCGCCTCGAGCCCGACCGTGAAGATCCGCGGGAGGTCAGCTGTGCCGGGCGAAACGCCGGACCCCGCCGAGGTCTCGGGACAGGCCCCGGGCGGTCTCCTTCACCGCGGCGACCACGCCGGCCGTGGATCGGCCCTCCGGCAGCAGGCGCTCGACGGGCCCGGCAACGCCGATCGCCCCCACGGGATGCCCGGCGCGATCGAACACGGCCGCGGCGACTTCGGCCTCGCCGATCACGGCCTCCTGGTCCTCGATCGCCACCCCGTCTCGGCGAATGGTCTCGAGCGCCCGCTTGAGCGCGCCGGGCTCGATGAGCGTTCGCCCCGTGAGGCGCGGGAGCGGGCCATCGAGCAGATCGGCCTGCGCCGCCGGCTCCCGGAACGCCGCCACGGCCTTGCCCAGCGCACTGGCGTGCCAGGGGATCGCCGCGCCGACCTCGAGGATCTGCACCGTGTTGTCCGGGCGGAACACGTGGTGGACGATCAGGACGTTCCGGCCGTTCGGAACACCCACGCGGACGGCTTCGGAGGTCCGGGAGGCGAGCGAGTCCGCCCAAATGAGCGACCGCGCTCGGATCTCGTGGCTGTCCAGGAAGGCGTTGCCGAGCTGGAGCAGCGCTGGGCCCAGTCGGTACTTGCCGGTCTCGAGGTCGCGCTCGACCAGCCCGTCCTCCTCGAGCGAGCGCAGCAGCCCGTACACCGTCGCCTTGGCCAGGCCCAGGCGTTCGGAGAGCTCGGTCACGCCCAGCCGGGGATGGCCCGAGCCGAGCTCCCGGAGGATCGCCGCCGCCCGGCGCACGGACTGGATGCTCACGTGACCGCTCCGGCGGCGGCGCGCTCCAGCGCGGCGATGATCACGGCCGTCGAGGTCGCTCCGGGGTCCTGGTGCCCCACGCTCCGCGGGCCGAGGTACGAAGCCCGGCCCTTCCGCGCCTGGAGCGGGACGGTCGACCGCATCCCTTCTTCGGCGGCGAGCCGAGCGCGCGCCGAGGCGTCCAGCAGGCCCTGGCCCGAACGAAGCCCACGCTCGAAGGCGTCGATGGCCGGGGCGAGCGCGTCGACCATCGTCTTGTCTCCCACCTGCGCCGCGCCCAGCCGCTGGATCTCCTCCAAGGCCGCGCGGAGCAGGACCAGCAGCCCCTCCCCGTCGAACGTCAGCGAGTCCAGGGCGCGGCCCATCTGG
>DATHVC010000011.1:0-8985 GCA_035461565.1 Actinomycetota bacterium | reverse complement strand
CCCCGGCCGCCGCCACCCCGGCCGCCGCCACCCCGGCCGCGGGGTCCGCGCCGCCTGCGGAGGCGCCGCCGCAGGCCGGGCAGGACATCCCTTCTCCAGCCCCGCACGTTGAGGTGGAGTTGGATCAGGAGACGTTCGAGCGGGTCCTGGCGGAGCAGCTCGCTCAGGGGAAGGAGCGTCGGGTGGCGGAGGGGCAGGCTCGGCGGGCCGCGATGTTGGAGGCGCGGCGGAAGGCGGGCGGCGGATGACCGGACAGGAATACGCCTTCGTGGTCCTGGCGGCGATCGGCGTCGCCGCGGCCATTCGAGTCGTGACCGCGCAGAACGTGGTCCACGCCGCCCTGTATCTGGTCATCACGCTCTCGACCGTGGCCGGCGCGTACCTGCTGCTCTCGGCCGAGTTCGTTGCCTGGGTGCAGATCCTGATCTACGTCGGCGCCGTGGTGATCCTGTTCCTGTTCGGTCTCATGTTGACCAAGGCGCCCATCGGGCGGGAGGCGCTCGACAACCAGCGGCGGGGCGTGGCGTTCCTCGTCGGCCTGGCCATCCTCGCCGGGCTGGTGTTCCTGATCCAGGACGCCTTCGGCTGGGACGAGTCGCGCATCGACCCCACCGGCGGAAGCGCGGCGGAGGTCGGTACGGCCATCTTCTCGAGATTCGTCCTTCCGTTCGAGGTCGTGTCCTTCTTGTTGCTCGCCGCGCTGATCGGGGCGATCGTGCTCTCCCGGAGGGACGACGCCACGTGATCCGCCTGGCGCTCCCGCTGTTCTTCTCGGCCGCCCTGTTCGCCACCGGCGTGTACGGCGTGCTGGCGCGGCGAAACGGAGTCCTGGTGCTGATGTCGATCGAGCTCATGCTCAACGCGGTGACCGTGAACCTGATCGCGTTCGGTCAGTGGCTCGGTGACCTGACGGGGCAGGTGTTCGGCTTGTTCGTGATCGCCGTGGCCGCGGCCGAGGTCGGGATCGGGTTGGCGATCGTGATCCTGATCTACCGCAACCGGGAGACCATCAACGTGGACGAGGTGAACCTCCTCAAGTGGTAGCCACCGTCCTGCTCCAGGCCGAGGAAGCCGCCTCCTCGCCGAACTGGTTCGTCGAGAACGCATGGCTGATCGTGGTGCTGCCGTTCGTCTCGGCGGCCCTCACCTTGTTCGTCGGCAAACGCACACCGGGCAAAGGCGCCGTATACGGGATCGCCGCCATGGCGGCCGGCCTGGTGTTGTCGCTCGGCGTGTTGTGGCAGTTCGTCCAGCACGGGGGCGGCACCTACGAACGGTCGGTCGAGTGGTTCACGATCGGCTCGCTCCACTTGGAGCTGGGCCAGCTCGTGGACGGGCTCACCGCGGTGATGTTCATCGTCGTCACGGCGATCTCGCTGTGCGTGCACGTCTATTCGGTCGGCTACATGCACGGCGACCAGCGCTACGCGTGGTTCTTCGTCGTCCTGTCGCTGTTCAGTGGGGCGATGCTCAACGTGGTCGCGGCCAACAACCTGTTCCAGCTCCTCGTCGGGTGGGAGATCATGGGCGTCTGCTCCTACCTGCTGATCGGCCACTGGTGGGAGGATCACGTCAACTCCAGCTCCGCGGTCAAGGCGTTCATCACGACCCGGATCGGCGACGTCCCGTTCATGTTCGGTGTGTTCGTGCTGATCGCGGCGACCGGATTCGCGACGTCGAACATCGTCGAGATCGGCGAGATCGTCGCCGGTGGGCAGCTCTCGATCGCGTTGGTGTCGCTTTCGGCGCTCCTGCTGTTCGGTGGCACGATCGGCAAGTCCGCTCAGTTCCCCCTGCACGTCTGGCTGCCCGACGCCATGGCCGGCCCCACCCCCGTCTCGGCGCTGATCCATGCCGCGACGATGGTTGCGGCCGGCGTCTACCTCGTCGGTCGGCTGTTCGAGGTCTTCTGGCACGCCGACCCGACCGTGCTCCTCGTGGTCGGCATCGTCGGCGGGATCACGATGCTTGGCGCCGCGCTGCTCGGCCTGGTCCAGGACGACATCAAACGGGTCCTGGCGTATTCGACCGTGTCGCAGCTCGCCTACATGGTCGGGGCGATGTCGCTCGGGCCGATCGGACGAGATGCCGCGTTCTTCCACCTGTTCACGCACGCCTTCTTCAAGGCGCTGCTCTTCCTGGGGGCTGGATCGGTGATCCATTCCTGTCATACCAACAACATGAGCGAGATGGGCGGCCTGCGGCGGCCGATGCCGGCGACCTTCTGGACGTTCTTGATCGGGTCGGCCGCGCTAGCCGGGGTGCCGCCGCTCGCGGGCTTCTGGTCGAAGGACGAGCTGCTGGTCGCGGCGTCCGAGGGCCACGAGGTCCTCTTCACGGTCATGGTGGTGACCGCGATCGTGACGGCTTTCTACACCACGCGGATGGTGCTCCAGACGTTCTTCGGCGAGTACCGAGGAGACGGGCACCCGCACGAGTCTCCGGTCTCGATCGTCGGACCGTTGGTGGCGCTGGCGGGGGCCACGGCGGTCGTCGGCTTCCTGGGGGCCGCGCCGACCGGCGCCCCGTTCTTCGACTGGGTGTTCTTCGAGGAGCCGGAGGAGGTCCACGTGGTCGGCTGGGTCGTGGCGCTCTCGGTCGCGGCGGTGGCGGTCGGCGCGGGCGCCGGCTTCGCCCTGTACCGAAGGTGGACCGAGCGCGACCCGATCCGCTCGCTCGGCCCCGTCTACACACTGCTCGAGAACAAGTACTACCTGGACGACCTGTACTGGAAGGGCCTGATCCGCCCGGTCCGCGATCAGGTCGCGGCGTTCGTGAACTGGACCAACCGGTACGTGCTCGACGGCATCGTCAACGGGGCCGGGCTCCTGGCGCGCGCGGTCTCCGCCGTCGTCGCGTGGTTCGACAACCGGGTGATCGACGGGGCCGTCAACGGCGCCGCGAACACGGCCGGCTTCACCGGCGGGATCCTTCGCTACATCCAGTCCGGCAACGTCCAGCGCTACGCCGCGTTCCTGTTCACCGGCGTGGTGATCCTGGCCGTCATCATCACGAGGATCTAGAGAGAGGGGATGGGCGACCACATGACCTGGGAGAACTCGGCGATCACGATCGCCACGTTCCTGCCGCTGGCGGGGGCGCTGGTGATCACGCTCGTGCCGCGCGAGAGCGACCGGGCGGTCCGAGCCCTCGGCATCGTTGTCACCGGCGCCGCGCTGGTGGTCGCCCTCGCGCTCGCCATCTCGTTCGACTACGGCGCCGCCGGGCTCCAGTTCGAGCTCGACACCCGGTGGATCCCCGCCATCGACGCGAGGTACCACGTCGGGATCGACGGGATCTCGCTCCCGCTGTACCTGCTCACATTCGTGCTCTCGTTCCTGTGCGCGATCTACACGTGGCGGGTGGTGCCGAGCCCTGGGAAGACCAAGGGCTTCATCGCCTTGATGCTGCTCCTGGAGACGGGCATGGCCGGCACCTTCATCGCGTTCGACCTGATCCTGTTCTTCATCTTCTGGGAGCTGGTGCTGGTCCCGATGTACTTCCTGATCGGGATCTGGGGCAGCGCGAACCGCGAATACGCCGCCATCAAGTTCTTCCTCTACACGCTGTTCGGCTCGATCTTCATGTTGCTGGGATTCCTGGCGATGTACTTCCGGTCCGACCTCGGCGGTGGGCAGCACACGTTCGACATCCTCGCGCTCCAGGAGTTCGCGGCGGGCGGCGGGTTCTCGCAGGGGTTCCAGCTCGTCGTCTTCGCCGCCGTGGGGTTGGGGCTCGCGATCAAGGTGCCGATGTGGCCGTTCCACACCTGGCTTCCCGACGCGCATACGGAGGCACCCACGATCGGTTCGGTTCTGCTGGCCGGGATCCTGCTGAAGATGGGCACCTACGGGTTCATCCGGATCGCGCTCCCGATCCTGCCGTACGGGGCGCAGAAGTACGCGCCGTGGATCGGCGCGCTGGCCGCGGTCGCCATCGTGTACGCCGCGCTTGCGTGCCTGGCCCAGAAGGACCTGAAGCGGTTGATCGCGTTCAGCTCCGTGGGGCACATGGGGTTCGTAATGCTCGGCATCGCCACGCTCACGCCGATCGGCATCAACGCGGCGATCTTCGGGATGGTCGCGCACGGGATCATCACCGGGATGTTGTTCTTCTGCGTCGGGTCGCTGTACGACCGCTACCACACGCGGGAGATCGCCGAGATCGGCGGCGGGGTCATGCAGAAGCTGCCGTACCTCGGAGGGGTGTTCGCGTTCGTGGCGATCGCCTCCCTGGGACTGCCCGGCTTGGCCGGTTTCTGGGGCGAGGTCATGGCCCTGCTCTCCGCGTACAACCCGGTGGAAGGCCAGAACGCGGGGCTGTTCCGCGTGTTCATGGTGGCCGGCGGGATCGGCACGATCCTGACCGCCGGCTACTTCCTGTGGATGATCCAGCGCGTGAACATGGGCACGGTGCCCGAGAAGTGGCGCGCGTCCACCTTCCCGGACATCGTGGCCGTCGAGTGGGTCTCGTGGGCGCCGCTGCTCGTGGCCACCGTCGCCCTCGGCGTCTTCCCGCGGCTCGTCTTCGGCGTGACGGAGGAGCCGGTCGAGGCCATCCTGCGCCTGTTCGGCGGCTGATCGGGGAGCTCGAGTGGAGGCGGCGACGAACCCGGCGATCGACTACCACGCGATCCTGCCGGAGCTGATCCTGTCCGGCACGATCCTGCTGGTCCTGGTGGTCGACGCCTTCCTGTCGCAGCGCCGTAAGTGGTTCACCATGCCGCTCGGGTTTGCCGGCGTGGCCGCGGCCCTGGTGGCTGTGTTGACCCTCATCGGCGAGGACCGAACGACCTTCGGCGGCATGTTCGTCGTGGACGACTTCGCCGTGTTGTTCAAGACGTTCTTCCTGTCGGTCGCCCTCCTGGTGTTGATGCTCTCGCTTCGGTACTTCCGCGACGGTCGCTTCTATCAGGGCGAGTACTACTTCCTGCTGCTTACCTCCTTCCTCGGCGCTCTCCTGATGCCGAGCTCACGCGACCTGCTGATGTTGTTCATCGCCCTCGAGCTGGTGAGCGCGCCCGGCTTCCTCATCGCGGCATTCCGGAAGACCGACCCGCGGTCGAACGAGGCCGGGCTGAAGTTCTTCCTGATCGGCGTGCTCTCGGCCGCGGTGATGCTCTACGGGATGAGCCTGATCTATGGGGTGACCGGGACGCTCAACCTGACCGAGATCGGGCAGGCGCTCTCGGTGGCCCTGCCGCAGGGACAGGAGGCCCTCGTGTTGGCCGCGATCCTGCTGATCGTGGCGGGGTTCGCGTTCAAGGTGAGCGCGGTGCCGTTCCAGTTCTGGGCGCCCGACACGTACGAGGGCGCCCCGGTGCCGGTGGCCGCGTTCCTGGCCACGGCGTCGAAGGCCGCGGGGTTCGCCGGGCTGCTCCAGCTGATGTTCGTGGCCTTCCCCAACCAACACGAGTTCTGGGCGCCGATCTTCGCCGCCCTGTCGATCGCCACGATGACCATCGGGAACCTGGTCGCGCTCCAGCAGCGCCAGGTCGTCAGGCTGCTGGCCTACTCGAGCATCGCCCAGGCCGGCTACATGTTGCTGCCGTTCGCGCTGGCCTCCGCGGACCGGACGGTGAACCAGGACGCCTTCGCCGCCTCGGTCACCTACATCTTGATCTACGCGATCATGACGCTCGGTGCGTTCGCCGTCGTCATCGCGATGTCGCGCGAGTCGCGCGGGCTCCTCATCTCGGACTTCGCCGGGCTGAGCCGGCGAGCCCCGGTGCTCGCCGTGGCGATGACGGTGTTCATGGTGTCGCTCGCCGGGATCCCGCCCACGGGCGGCTTCTGGGCCAAGTTCCTGGTGTTCAAGGCGGCGATCCAGGCGGGCGGGATCGGGACGGTGCTCGCCGTCGTGATGTTGGTGAACTCCGTGATCAGCCTGGTGTACTACCTGGCGGTGCCCAGGCAGATGCTCTTCGAGGAACCCGAGGTGGACCGGCCGTTGCTCTCGCCGTCGCTGGTCACCGCGGTGACCGTCGCGGCGCTGGTGGCGATCTCGGCGGTGGGGGTATGGCCGGAGCTCTTGGCGCACTTCCCGCCGCTGTCCACCCTCACCGGTCCGTAGAACCTCCCGTATCCGGACGGCGAACTATCCTGATGATGAAGGAGGAATTGACACGATGATCGGCCTCAACCGGGTCAAGACCTGGATCCTGATCGCCGCCCTGGGCGGCCTGTTCGTGCTGATCGGGGGCGCCATCGGCGGCCAGAACGGCATGGTGATCGCCCTCGTGATCGCCCTGGTGTTCAACTTCTCGATGTACTGGTTCAGCGACAAGATCGCCATCGCCAGCACCCGTTCCAAGCCGGTGACCGAGCAGGAGGTGCCCGACCTGTACCGGATCGTCCGCGAGCTCGCGACCACCAACCAGATGCCGATGCCGCGGATCTACGTCTCGGAGATGGACCAGCCCAACGCGTTCGCAACCGGCCGCAACCCGGAGCACGCGGCCGTGTCCGTCACCCGGGGCATCCTCCGGATCCTCGACGAGCGTGAGCTCCGTGGGGTGCTCGCCCACGAGCTCTCGCACGTGGCGAACCGCGACATCCTGATCAGCTCGATCGCCGCGGCGATCGGCATGAGCATCACGTTCCTGGCCAGGTTCGCGTTGTGGTTCGGCGGCGGCGACAACCGCAACAACCCGCTCGGAGCGTTCGGGCTGATCTTCGCGTGGATCCTCGCCCCGCTCGCGGCCGCGGTGATCCAGATGGCCGTGAGCCGCTCGCGCGAGTACCAGGCAGACGAGTCGGGGGCGATCCTCTCGCGTGATCCCGACGCGCTGGCCAGCGCGCTCCGCAAGCTCGAGGCCGCGGCCAAGCAGGTGCCCGCCCCGGCCAACATCAGCCCGGCCGAGGCGCACCTGTTCATCGTCAACCCGCTGCGAGGGCGCCAGGCCGCCGCCAACCTGGCCAACCTGTTCTCGACCCACCCGCCCACCGAGGCGCGGGTGGCCCGTCTGACCGAGATCAAGAAGCAGCTCGTCTGAGCGGGTCGATCAGGCCAGCTCGAGGAGTGGCCGGAGGTTCCGTATGACGCGGTGCCCGCCAGGACCGCTCGTGCCCTCCGGCGGAGCCGCCCCCTCGCGCAGGAGCAGGAAGGTCGGGATGCCCACGCGGGCGGCGCCGTCGCAGTAGGCCGCCTGGTCGTCGACGAACACGGCCTCCTCCGGCTCCACGCCGAGCCGCTCCAGCGCCGCCCGGTAGATCGCCGGGTCGGGTTTGGCCGAGCCGATCTCGTAGGACAAGACGACGGCGTCGGCCTCCTCGGGCAGGCCGAGCCGCTCCACCACCGGGCCGGTCAGGTGGTCGCAGTTGCTGACCACCGCGGTTCCGATCCCTCGGCCGCGGAGGGTTCGAAGGGTGGGCACCGCGTCCTCGTGCAGCGTCACGCCCGTCCGCAGGAACCGCTGCATCCGGTCGACCACGTCGGTCAAGCCGTCGCCGTCGAGCCGCACGCCGGCCGCCTCGAGCACGGCCCCCACGTCTCCCTCGGCGCTGCCGAACGCTCCCACGCTTCGGGCCGGCCGGGTGACGGTGAAGGCCCGGAACAGGTCGTCCCTCGAGACGCCGAGCTCCTCCTCGAGCCCGGCCCGGAGCTTCGGCCAGTCCGTCCACACCAAGGTGTCGTACAGGTCCAGCAACACGGCCCGAACGCGAGTCACGACGTCGTGTCGAGGATCGCGCGGACGTGGTCGATCGTGGTCCGCGGGTTGACGAAGCAGAGCCGGGCGACCTTCTCGCCCTCCCACACGGTGGGCTGGACGAACGCGACGTGCTCCCGCAGGAGGCGACGCCACCACACCTCGTAGTCCTCCGCGCCCCACTCCAGCCGGCGGAACAACACGACCGAGAGCTCCGGCTCGGCTGCGAGCGCCAGGTGAGGGCGACGGCGGATTTCCTCAGCGGTCTCCCGGGTGACGGCGAGGACCGTCTCCACCGCTTCCCGGTAGGCCTCGGTCCCGTGGACCGCCAGGGAGAACCACAGGGGCAGCCCGCGCGCGCGGCGCGACAGGTGCGGCGCGAAGTCGCTCGGGTTCCATTCGGCGGCGGCGTTCAGCGTCTCGAGGTACGCGGCGTCCTGTCGATGGGCGGCCCGCGCCGTCTCCGGATCGCGGTACAGGAGCGCACAGGCGTCGTACGGCGCGAACAGCCACTTGTGCGGATCCACGATGAACGAGTCGGCGCGCTCCAGGCCGAGGAACCGGTCGCGAAGGCCCGTTGCCAGCAACGCGGCGCCCCCGTACGCGCCGTCCACGTGCAGCCAGATTCCGAGCTCGGAACACACGTCGGCCACCCCGGCGAGGTCGTCGATCAGGCCGGCGTTGGTCGAACCCGCGCTGGCGGCGACCGCCACCACGTCGGCGGGATCGTTGCTCTCGAGCCACGTCCGGAGGCCGGCACCGGTCAGGCGCCCACCCTCGTCGGGGATCCGGACCAGTTCCACGTCGATGATGCGGGCCGCGGTCGTGATCGAGGAATGCGCGGAGTCCGCGCAGAGGATCCGTCGCCGTTCGCGCGAACCGCCTCGAGCCGTGTACGCGTGTCGGGCCGTGATCAGCGCCGCGAGGTTCCCCGCGGTGCCCCCCGAGACGAAGCAGCCACCGGCTTCCGCCGGCAGCCCCGCCAGGTCGGCCAGCCAACGCAGGACCTCGTTCTCGGCCCAGACGGCCCCAGCGCCCTCGATCCACGTTCCGCCGTACGAGCAGGCGGCGCTCACCGCCAGGTCGAACGACACGCTCGCCGGGGTGGGCGCCCCCGGGACGAAGGCCAGGAACGCCGGGTGGTCGGTGGACATGATCGTCGGGGCCAGCTGATCGCTCCAGATCCGCAAAGCCTCGTCGCCCCCCAGGCCGCCCGGCGTGATCGTCCTACCGACGTGCCGAGTCAGCTCCTGCGGCGTCGGAGGATGGTCGAGCGGTCGCGGATTGGCGATCCGCCCGCGCGCGTACGCGACGATGGCGCTCGTCAGCGCCTGGTC
>DATHVC010000010.1:0-10890 GCA_035461565.1 Actinomycetota bacterium | reverse complement strand
GGGGTGGGGGCCGCCCGCGGCCCGCACCCCGGCCCCTCAAGCCGGAGAAGCGAGGTGAGGTGAGGGGGTGAGCGTCAGCTACGACGACGCCGTTCGCCTGATCCGCGCGTTCGCCGACGTGATCGCCGATCAGAAGGTGTATCTGACGGAGCTCGACTCGGCGATCGGCGACGCCGACCACGGCATCAACATGAACCGCGGGATGCAGGCCGTGATCGGCAAGCTCGACGGCCAGGCCCCCGGGGACGTCGGCGCGTTGTTCAAGACGGCGGGGATGACCCTGGTCTCGACGGTCGGCGGAGCCGGGGGGCCGCTGTACGGAACGTTGTTCCTCCAGCTCGGGACCGCGACCGCCGGCAAAGAGGCGATCGAGGCGCCGGACTGGGTTGTCGCCCTGGAGAACGCCGTCGCCGGCGTGCAGGCGCGCGGCAAAGCCGAGCTCCAGGACAAGACCATGATCGACGCGCTCGTTCCGGCGAGGGACACCTTCAAGACCGCGGTCGACGAAGGTGACTCGTTCGCCGAGGCGCTCCGCCGCGCGGCCGACGCGGCGGAGGAAGGGATGAAGGCCACGATCCCGCTCGTCGCCCGGAAAGGACGGGCGAGCTATCTCGGTGAGCGGAGCGCCGGGCACCAGGACCCCGGCGCGACGTCGTCGTGGCTGCTGATGAAGACCGTCGCCGACACCTGGGGCGGCGACGCAGGGGGTTCGGGGGGCTCATGAAGCGAGCCCGAAGGGCGAGCGGTAGCCCCCCGGCCGAAGAGGAGTCCGAGAAGGAGGGAGGCCCATGGCCGACTTCGTAGGCGCCCTGGACCAGGGCACCACCAGCACCCGGTTCATGATCTTCGATCACTCCGGGCAGGTGAAGGGGATCGATCAGAAGGAGCACGAGCAGATCTACCCCAAGCCCGGCCACGTCGAGCACGACGCGATCGAGATCTGGACCCGCAGCGAGGAGGTGATCGCGGGGGGCTTGAAGAACGCCGGCATCAAGGCGAGCGATCTCGCCGCGGTCGGCGTCACGAACCAGCGCGAGACGACGGTGGTGTGGGAGAAGTCGAGCGGCAAGCCCGTCTACAACGCCATCGTCTGGCAGGACACCCGCACCGACCAGATCTGCAACCAGCTGTCCTCCGACGGCGGGCAGGACCGGTTCCGTCCCAAGACGGGACTTCCGATCGCCACGTATTTCTCCGGCCCGAAGATCAAGTGGATCCTCGACAACGTCGAGGGGCTGCGCGAGCGGGCGGAGAGCGGGGAGATCCTGTTCGGCAACATCGACACCTGGTGCATCTGGAACCTGACGGGCGGCCCGGACGGCGGGGCCCACGTCACCGACGTCACGAACGCCAGCCGGACCCTGATGATGGACCTCGCCACCCTGCAGTGGGACGACGAGATCCTCGGCATCCTCGGCGTACCGAAGGCGATGCTGCCGGAGATCAAGGCCTCGAGCGAGGTCTACGGCGAGGCGCGGGGCGAGCTCGCGGGCATCCCGGTCGCGGGTGACCTCGGCGACCAGCAGGCGGCGCTGTTCGGCCAGACCTGCTTCGCGGTCGGCGAGGCCAAGAACACCTACGGCACGGGGAACTTCCTGGTGCTGAACACCGGCACCGAGCTCGTTCCGTCCAAGAGCGGCCTGATCACGGGCCTCGGGTACAAGATCGGCGACCAGCCGGCCGCGTACATGCTCGAGGGCTCCATCGCGATCACCGGCGCGCTCGTGCAGTGGCTCCGGGACAACCTCGGCATGATCGAGAAGTCCGAGGACATCGAGGCGCTGGCGGCCACGGTCGAGGACAACGGCGGCGCGTACTTCGTGCCGGCGTTCTCCGGGCTGTTCGCCCCGTACTGGCGCAGCGACGCCCGCGGCGTGATCGCCGGGCTGACCCGCTACGTCAACAAGGGCCACATCGCCCGGGCGGTGCTGGAGGCGACGGCGTGGCAGACCAAGGAGGTCGTCGACGCCATGAACGCCGACTCCGGCGTCGACCTGACCTCGCTGAAGGTCGACGGGGGCATGGTCTACAACGAGCTGCTGATGCAGTTCCAGGCCGACGTCCTCGGCGTCCCGGTGATCCGGCCGACCGTCGCGGAGACGACGGCGCTCGGCGCCGCGTACGCGGCGGGCCTGGCCACCGGCTTCTGGAAGGAGGTCGAAGACCTTCGCGCCAACTGGGGCAAGGACAAGGAATGGACGCCCAAGATGGACAAGGCGGAGGTCGAGAAGGAATACGGCTTCTGGAAGAAGGCGGTCCAGAAGTCGATGGACTGGGTCGAGTAGGGCCCACGCCCATCGCAGGCGACGACGTGAGCCCCCGAGCGATCGGGGGCTCACGTGAAACGAATCGGGCCCTCACGGGTACGAAGGAGGGACGTCGACGGGAGGTGCCCATGGAGAAGGAGCACAAACACGGTGACTTCGCCGAAGGCCAGGGCGAGGAGGAGGACCACGAGCACCACACTGGCTCCTTCGCCGAAGGCCAGGCCGAGGAACATCCCCACCCGGAGAAGGAAGGGGATCACGGCGATTTCGCCAAGGGCCAGGAGTCCTCGGACGAGCACGAAGACGAAGAGAGGACCTTCGCCGAGGGGCAATCCGGGTCCAACGACTGAGTCACCCGGGGTCCGCGGTGCGAGGATGTGGTCGATGACCACGTCGGCATCGTGGACCCCGCCATCTCCGGCGCCATGAGCAGCCTCCAGACCGACGTGCTGGTCATCGGAGGCGGCTCCACCGGCCTGGGGGTCGTTCGCGACGCCGCGATGCGGGGCTTCCAGACCATCCTGGTCGAGCGGGGCGACCTCGCCACCGGGACCACCGGGCGGTTCCACGGGCTCCTGCACTCGGGCGGCCGGTACGTCGTGAAGGACCCCAAGGCCGCCGAGGAGTGCATCCACGAGAACGGGATCCTCCGCCGCATCGCCGCCGACTGCATCCAGGACACCGGCGGCCTGTTCGTCACGACGCCGATCGACGATCCCGAATACGCCGACCGGTTCGCCGCGGCCTGTCGCGAGGTCGAAGTGCCGTGTGAGGAGGTGCCGGTCGCGGAGGCCCTGCGGAGGGAACCCCGGCTCAACCCCGGCATCTCCCGCGCGTTCCAGGTGCCCGACGCCTCGGTCGATTCCTGGAAGACCGTCTGGGCGCACGCCCGTTCGGCCGAGGCATACGGGGCGACCATCCTCCCGTACCACGAGGTCCTGGACCTGGCCGTCGAGGACGGCGTGGTGAAGGGAGCGCTCCTTCGCAACCACCTGGGTGGCGAGGAGATCCGGGTCCATGCCGAGATCGTCGTGAACGCCTCGGGCGCGTGGGCCGGCAAGATCGCCGGGATGGCCGGCTGTGAGGTCACCGTGTTCCCCGGCAAGGGGATCATGGTGGCGATGAACCACCTGCTCGCGCACTCGGTGGTCAACCGGTGCTCGATGCCCTCCGACGGCGACATCATCGTTCCCGCCCACACCGTTTCGGTGATCGGCACGACGGACGTGAAGGTGGAGGACCCCGACCGGTGGGAGATCACGCCGGAGGAGGTCCAGAAGATGCTCGACGCCGGGGAGAACCTCGTCCCGGGGTTCCGCCAGTCGCGAGCGCTCCGCGTGTGGGGTGGGGTCCGCCCCCTGTACCAGGACAAGGCGGCGGGCGCCGACACGCGAGACGTCACCAGAGCCCACGCCCTCCTGAACCACCGAACGCGCGACGGTGTCGAGCGGTTCGTCACCATCACGGGCGGCAAGTTCTGCACCCTGCGGCTCATGGCCGAGGAGACGGTGGACGCCGTGTGCGCCGAACTGGGCGCGGAGCGGCCCTGCCGGACCGCGGACGAGCCGCTGCCCGGATCCGAAGACGCCCGTTACCACTGGTTGGGCGAACGGGTGGCGAAGCGGGAGGAGACCCTCCTCTCCGACCAGCTCATCTGCGAGTGCGAGTTCATCCAGCGCCGCGACCTGGAGGCGGCGATGGTGAGCCGGGACACCACGCACCTCGACGACATCCGGCGAACGCTTCGCCTCGGCATGGGACCGTGCCAGGGCGGGTTCTGCATCTACCGGGCCACCGGGATCCTGCACCAGGTCCAGGGAATCCCCGCCTCGGTGGCGAACCGGTCGCTCCTGGACTTCCTCCAGGAACGCTGGAAGGGGGTCCACCCGATCCTGTACGGCGACCAGCTCCGCCAGGCTCGCCTCGACGACTGGATCTTCCAGGGCCTGCTCGACGTGAACCATCTCCCGGGCGACGCGGTCGAGAGCCCGGCGGCCACGGGGGCGCCGACGTGAGCCAGGACGTCGTCGTCGTCGGCGCCGGACTGTCGGGAATGGTGGCGGCCGTCCGGCTGGCCGAAGCCGGCGTACGCATCGCGGTCCTCGCGCAGGGCGTGGGGGCGACGCACCTGTCCCCCGCCACGATCGACGTCCTCGGATACACACCCGACCTGGTCGAGAGCCCCGCTCGGGCCCTTCCGAGCTTCCGGACGGAGCACCCCGACCACCCGTATGCACGACTGTCCGACGACGTCCTGTCCGACAGCCTGTCGTGGCTCCGTGAGCTGGCCTCGGAGCTCGGCTACGAAGGATCAGTCGAGGAGAACGTCCTGTTGCCCACGGCGGTCGGGGCGGCCAAACCCAGCGCGCTCGTTCCCGGCGCCATGGCGGCGGGAACCCTGCGGCCGGGCGGCCGGTTCGTCTTCGTCGGGTTGCGCGCCCTGAAAAGCTTCTATCCGGCCTACCTCGCCGAGAACCTGGGGCAGCTCAAGCTCCCCTCGGGCGCCACCGTGCAGGCCCGCGCCGTCCAGCTATCGGACCCGGTGCGGGAGGCCGATCTGACGCCGCTGGACTACGCCCGCCGGTTCGAGGATCCGGCCTTTCGAGACGCGATCGCGAAGGAGCTGGGGCCGCAGCTGGAGCCGGACGAGGCGGTGGGGTTCCCCGCAGTGCTGGGGCTGGACCGCCACGTGGAGGCGTGGGCCGCGCTCCGCGACGTGCTCGGCCACCCTGTGTTCGAGGTGCCGTCGCTGCCGCCGTCCGTGCCGGGGATCCGGCTGTTCCGAGCGCTTCGCGCCCGCCTGCGGCGGGCGGGCGGCATGCTGAAGCTGGGGCCGATGGTCATCGGGACCGAAGGGGGCGGAGGCACGCTGGACGCGGTGCTCACGCACGGCGCGGCGAACCGGCCGGGACGACACCACGCGCGCTGGTTCGTCGCCGCCACCGGCGGCTTCGCGTCGGGGGCGATCGACCTCGCTTCCCACGGTGAGCTCCGCGAAACCGTCTTCGGGCTGCCGGTTGTCGGCGGGCCGCCGGAAGGTACCCCCCGGTTCCTTCCCGGGTACTTCGACGACCACCCGCTCGCTCGGGCCGGGCTCGCCGTGGACGAACGCCTGTGTCCGGTCGACGCGGATGGCAAACCGGTGTTCGGGAACGTCCTCGCCGTCGGGGCGACGCTCGCCGGGGCCCAACCGTGGAAGGAGCATTCCGGTAACGGGGTGGCGGTCGCGACGGGCTACGCGGCCGCGTCGGCGATCCTGGAGGAGGCGGGGTGACCGAACCAGAGGCGACTGGCGTCACCGCCGGCGGCGGCGTGGGAACGGTCCCGACCGACCTGGTCGAGCTGATCCGCGGATCCCTCGACCACTGCGTGAAATGCACGATCTGCGAGACCTACTGCCCTGTCTCGAACGTCACGCCGCTGTTCCCCGGCCCGAAATACGTCGGCCCGCAGGCGGAACGGTTCCGCGACGAGGGGCAGACGCCCGACGCCTCGCTGGATTACTGCTCCGGGTGCGGGATCTGCACCACCGTGTGCCCCCAGGGCGTGAAGATCGCCGAGATCAACGCCCACGCCCGAGCGGCGATGAAGGCGGAGCGGGGAGTCCCGCTACGCGATCGGCTCATCTCCCGGTCGGCGCTGCTCGGCAAGCTCGGCACGCCGGTGGCGCCGATCGCGAACTGGCTGCTGTCCCGGGGGTGGTTCCGGGCGATCGTCGAGCGGGTGCTGAAGATCCACCGATCGGCTGCGATGCCTCGATGGGCGGGCCGCACGTTCCGCACCTGGGCCCGCCGCCACCAGGCGCTCGAAGGCGCCACGAACGCGGTCGTGTATTTCCACGGATGCAGCACGAACTACTACGAACCGCGTCTCGGCGAGATGGCCGTGGCGGTGCTGGAGCACAACGGCTTCCGCGTCCTGGTGCCGCCCGACCAAGAGTGTTGCGGGCTGCCGCTGCAATCCAACGGGTTGTTCGACGACGCTCGGCGGTACGTGCGCCGGCTCACGAAGTCCCTCGCCCCGTACGCGCACCGCGGCTACGACATCGTGGCCACCTCCACGAGCTGCGGGCTCATGCTGAAGCGCGAGGCGATGGAGATGCTCGGGCTCGAAGACGACCAGGACCTGCGCACGGTCTCCTCCCACACCTACGACATCTGCGAGTTCCTGCTCGGTCTCCACGAGCGGGGCGAGCTGCGCACCGACCTCGCGCCGCTGCCGATGACCATCCCGTATCACGCGCCGTGCCAGCAGTCCGGGCACTGGATGGGGAAACCCGCGCTCGACCTGTTCCGGCTCATCCCCGACCTCGTCGTCCAGGACAGTGACGCCGACTGCTGCGGGATCGCCGGGACCTACGGCGTCAAGGCGGAGAAGTACGACATCGCCATGGACGTCGGGGCCGGCCTGTTCGAGCAGGTTCGCGAGATCGGGGGGCCTCTGGCCACGTGCGACAGCGAGACATGCCGCTGGCAGATCGAGAAGGCCACCGGGGTGCCGACGGTCCACCCGATCGAGCTCCTGTACCGGTCGTATGGGCTCGACGGGACCGGGTGACGCGTCGTAGACGCCGTGCCACGTCGATGATCGGCATCGTCCTCGTCTCGCACAGCCACTCGATCGCCGAGGGGGCGGCCGAGCTCGCGCGTCAGATGGGCGGGGAAGACGTCCGGATCGAGACGGCCGGCGGCCTCGAGGGTCCCGAACACGCCATCGGAACCGACGCGGTCCTCGTGCAGCAGGCCATCGAACGCGCGTGGTCCGACGACGGCGTCCTGGTGTTGATGGACCTCGGCAGCGCGGTGCTCTCGGCCGAGATGGCGCTCGACCTCCTCCCGGAGGACCGGCGCGAGCGGATCCGGTTGACCGAAGCGCCGTTCGTCGAGGGGGCCGTGGCGGCCGCCGTAACCGCTCGGATCGGGGCGTCGCTGGACGAGGTGGCGGCCGAAGCCCGGGGCGCGCTCGCCGCCAAGGCCACGCACCTGGGCGCCGAGCCCGCCACGGCGCCGGCCCCCGAGCCGGCCCCCGCGGCTCGGGGCGACGCCGGCGGGAGCGCCACGGTCGAGCTCGAGGTCCGAACGGCGCACGGGCTGCACGCGCGGCCGGCGGCGTCGTTCGTCCGGACGGCCGCCTCGTTCGACGTCGACGTGCAGGTCACGAACCTGAGCACCGGTCGCGGGCCCGCCTCCGGACGGAGCCTGAACGCCGTCGCGATGTTGGGGGTGGGCCACGGGCAGCGGATCGAGGTCTCGGCCAGCGGCCCCCAGGCCCGCGAGGTCGTCGAGGCCCTGCGCGCGCTGGCCGACCGCAACTTCGACGAGGAGCCGGAGGAGGCCGCCGAGGCCGCGGCGCCCCTGCCGGCGGCGGTCCCGGTCCCGCGGCCGGAGGGGACGATCGGCGGACTGCCGGCGTCGCCCGGTGTCGCCGTGGGCCCCATCCGGCGGTTCCACACGCCGACGCTCGAGGTGGTGGACCGCCCCGCCGGGACCCCCGACGAGGAGCGCGCCGCGCTGGACGCGGCGCTCGAGGCGACCCGTCTGGACGTGCAGGAGCAGCGGACGGCGGTGGCCGGTCGCGCCGGCGCCTACCGCGCCGCGATCTTCGACGCCCACCTCCTGCTGCTGGAGGATGAAGCCCTCGTCTCCGCGGCCCGGCGTTCGATCGACGCGGGGACCGCCGCCCCACGCGCGTGGCGCGACGCCGTGGCGGACGTGGCGCACTCGTGGGAGGCGCTCGAGGACGAGTACCAGCGGGAGCGGGCCGCCGACGTGTGGAGCGTCGGCGACCAGGTACTGGCCCGACTGCTCGGCGTGCCGGCGCCCCGCCCCCGCCTGGACGAGCCGGGGATCTTCGTGACCGCCGACCTGGCGCCGGCCGACGCGGCCGCTCTCGACCCGGCCACGGCGCTCGGCGTCGCGACGGCGTTCGGGGGCCCGACCTCGCACGCGGCCGTGCTGGCACGCTCGCTGGGCATCCCGGCCGTGGTTGGGCTCGGCGATGAGGTCCTCGACCTGGCCGAAGGAACCCCCGCGGCGCTCGACGGCGAGGCCGGCGTGGTGATCGTCGACCCCGCCCCCGACGTCGTGGATGCCCTCGAGGCGCGCCGGCGCGAGCTCGAGCGGGCCGACCGTGAGGCCCGCGCCGACGCGGGCCGGCCCGCCGTCACCCGGGACGGCGTTTCGATCGAGGTCGCCGCGAACGTGGGCACCCCCGACGACGTGCCGGCCGCGGTGGCCGCGGGGTGCGACGGCGTCGGCCTGTTCCGCACCGAGTTCCTGTTCATGGAGCGCGAGGCCATGCCGTCCGAAGAGGAGCAGGAGGCGGCCTACCGGGCGGCGGCCGAGGCCCTCGGCGGGCGTCCCATGATCGTTCGGACCCTGGACGCCGGGGCGGACAAACCCATCCCGTACCTGGAGCAGCCGGCCGAGGCCAACCCGTTCCTCGGCGTTCGCGGGCTGCGACTCGGCCTGGAGCGGCCCGAGCTCCTGGACCGGCAGCTCCGGGCCGTCCTCCGCGTCGCCGCCGACCACCCGGTCCGCGTGATGTTCCCGATGGTGTCCATGTCAACCGAGCTGCGGCGAGGCCGTGAGGCGGTCGAGCGTGCCCGGGCCGCCGTTGGCTCGAACACCGTCGTCGAGGTCGGCGTTATGATCGAGGTGCCGTCGGCGGCGCTCGCGGCCGACCGGCTCGCCGAGGACGCGGATTTCTTCTCGATCGGAACGAACGACCTCACCCAGTACACGTTCGCCGCCGAGCGCGGGAACGAACGCGTGGCGGCGCTGGCCGACCCGCTGCACCCGGCGGTCCTGTCCCTCATCCGGCGCTCGGCCGAGGCCGCCGAGGCGCGCGGACGGTGGACCGGGGTGTGCGGCGAGATCGCCGGCGACCCGTCGGCCGCGCCCCTGCTGCTCGGCCTGGGCGTTCGCGAGCTCTCGATGAGCGCTCCGGCCATCCCGCACGTCAAACGCGTCGTCCGCGAGACCGACCTGGCCGAGGCCCGGGTGTTGGCGGACGCGGCGCTGGCCGCCGGGTCCGCGGACGAGGTCCGTGAGCTGCTGCGCCGCCCCGCGCCCTCCACCTAGCGCTCTCCCGTCCCGGCGAACGGATACGATTTCGCGCGGCCGACCGAGGTTCCCGAGGTGTCCGTGACGACCGCCGCCGACCATCGCGCCGCCGCCTTCCTGAAGGCGGTGACGTGGCTTCGCGTCCTGCTCGTGCCGGTGATCATGGCGCTCGTCCTGGTCGGCCCCGACCGGCGATATGCCTTCGCGGCCGCGGCGGTGTTGTTCGCGATCGCCGCCGCAACCGACTTCGTCGACGGCTTCCTGGCCCGGCGGTGGGCGCAAGTGTCCGCGTTCGGAACCTTCCTGGACACGACGGCCGACAAGCTCCTCGTCACGGGTGCGTTGATCGCCCTGGTCGCGGTGGATCGGGCGTCCCCGTGGATCGCCTTCATCGTGATCGGTCGCGAGCTCCTCATCATGGGTCTGAAGGGCGCGGCGGCGGCCGGCGGCGAGCTCGTCTCGCCCTCCGGGCTCGGCAAGGCCAAGGCGAACGCGCAGTTCCTGGCGATCACGCTCGCGATCGTGCGGTACCAGGAGAGGCTGGGTCCGCTGTTCCTGGACGAATACGTGATGATCGCGGCGGCGATCCTCACGGTGTTGTCGGCGGCCGAATATGTCGTCCGGCTCCGGGGCTCCGTCTCGGCCGATCGCTGACGTGTCGGTCGATCCCGTGCTCCTGACCGGCGGGACCGGCTTCGTGGGGGGCGCCTTGCTCCAGCGGCTCGCGGCCGAGGGCCGCCCCCTTCGCTCCCTGGTCAGGACCGACGCCGCCGCGGACGCCGTGTCGGCGCTGGGAGCGACCCCCGTGCGCGGTGACGTGCTCGACGAGAGATCGCTGCGCGAGGCGATATCCGGATGTGCGAGCGTGTTCCACGTCGCCGGCGTGAACGCGATGTGCCGGCGCGATCCGTCGGCCATGGTCCGGACCAACGTCGAGGGCCCGGCCAACGTGATCCGGGCGGCGGCCGTCGCCGGGGCCGGCCGGGTCGTCGTGACCTCCTCCGCGGCAGCGATCGGCGAGGCCCGCGGTACGGTCGGACGGGAGGATTCGCCGCACCGGGGTTCGTACCTTTCGAGCTACGAACGCTCCAAACACCTCGGCGAACGCAACGCGCTCGCGCTCGGGAGGAAGCTCGGACTGGACGTGGTCTGCGTGAACCCGGCGTCGGTGCAGGGCCCCGGCCGGGTCGAGGGGACCGCGCGTCTGCTGCTCGAGCTGGTGCGGGGGCGCCTGCCGGCGCTCGTCGACACGACCATCTCGATCGTGGACGTCGCCGACTGCACCGAAGGCCACCTCCTCGCCGAACGCCGCGGCGTCGCCGGGGAGCGGTACGTCCTGAGCGGGGCGACGGTCACCACCCGCGAAGCCGTCGCGCTCGTCCGGAGCCTGTGGGGCCGGCCGGACCGGGTCCGGTGGATCCCCCTGTCGCTCGCCCGAGCCGGCGGCGCCGGCGCGGAGATGGTCGGCCGCCTGCTGCGCCGTGACCTCCCGGTGTGCCGTGAGGCGGTCCGAACGCTCCTGCACGGGCACCGCTACGACGGCTCACGGGCAGAACGTG
>DATHVC010000009.1:0-3238 GCA_035461565.1 Actinomycetota bacterium | reverse complement strand
GGCGAGCGGGTCCTCCAGCGAGACGATCGGGAACCCATCGACGAGACCACGGAAGAAGTCCACCATCTCGGCCGAGGAGCGGTCCCGTCCCTCGAGCCGGTAGACGCCCTCGCGGAGGATCTCGGAACACGCGGGGTCCATGGCCAGCCCGACCTCGTCCCCCACCTCCAGGCCGACCTTCTCGATGGCCTCGGTCATCAGGCCCAGCGCCTCGTGCGCCGTCCCGATCTGCGGGGCGAACCCGCCCTCGTCGCCGACGCCCGTTGCCAGGCCGCGCGACTTCAGCAGCGCCTTCAGGGTCTGGTAGATCTCGGCGCACCACCGGACCGCCTCGGAGAACGACGCCGCGCCGGTCGGCGCGAGCATGAACTCCTGGAGCTCGAGCTCGTTGTCGGCGTGGGCACCGCCGTTGATGACATTCATGAACGGCACCGGCAGGACGTGAGCGTTCGGGCCGCCGAGATACCGGTAGAGGGGCAGGCCGAGGGAGTCCGCGGCCGCGTTCGCCACCGCCAGCGAGGTCCCGAGGATCGCGTTCGCGCCGAGCTTGGTCTTCCCGGCCGTGCCGTCGAGCTCGAGCAACATCGCGTCCACGGCCCGCTGGTCGAGGGCCTCCTCGCCCGCGATCGTCGGCGCGATCACCTCGTTCACGTTCGTGACGGCCTGGAGCACCCCTTTGCCGCCGAATCGCGCCGCGTCGCCGTCGCGAAGCTCGAGCGCCTCGTGTTCACCGGTGGAGGCGCCGGACGGAACCGCGGCGCGGCCGAACGAGCCGTCCTCGAGGAACGCGTCCACCTCCACAGTGGGGTTCCCACGGGAGTCGAGGATCTCGCGCGCGTGCACGGTTTCGATCAGGGGCATGGGGCCGATTGTAGAGCGTGGAGGAGGCGGGATTCCGAGTTCGACCGGAGTGCGGCGGGCGGGCCGAACGTCCTACGATGGGACTTCCGTGGACGATTCTTCCGAGTGCTGCTTCGACCACTACGCCGAGGGCTGGGCGCGAAAGGTTCGCCGTCGCGGCATCGCCGCCCGCGTCTCCCGCCCACTCATCGAGGCGGTGGAGACGCGCGGCGTTCGCGGACGCACCGTTTTGGACCTCGGCTGCGGTGTCGGGGACGTCGTGCTGGACCTCGTGGACCGGGGCGCCGAGCGCGGGCGTGGCTACGACCTCTCCCCGAGGTCGATCGAAACGGCCCGCGCCCTGGCCGTCGAACGCGGGCAGGCCGATCGGGCCAGCTTCGAGGTGGGCGACGCGTCGCGGGTGGACCTCCCGCCCTCCGACGTCGTCGTCCTGAACCGCGTGATCTGCTGCTACCCCGACGTCGAAACCCTTCTGGAGCGCTCCCTCGGGGCCGCGACGTCGGTCTACGCGTTCTCGGTCCCGCGATCGAAGGGGATCGTCGGGGCGCTGGCCCGTCTCCAGGTCCGGATGGACAACTGGTGGTCCAGGCGTCGCCCGGATCGCTACGGCAGCTTCCAGGCGTTCGTCCACGACGTCGACGCGATCGACGCCCGGGTCCGCTCCGCGGGGTTCGCGCGGGTCCACGCCGAACACCGGTGGTTCGCGTGGCTGCTGGCGGTCTACGAACGGCCGACGGCACGAGCGGGCGTGGGGCTCAGGACGTGACCGGGGGCGGGCGAACCTCCCCCGCGGCCGGTGACCGGGTGAACTCCCAGGAGTGCGATCTCGGCTCGTAGCCCAGCCGCCGGTAGAGGTCTTTCGGCCAGTCGCGATCGTCGGCTCGCAGGAAGACGAGATCCGCACCTCGTCGGCGGGCCGCGGACGCCGCCGCGAGCACCACGGCGCTGGCCAGCCCCCGGCCGCGGAACTCCTCCAGCGTGTCGACGCTCTCGACCTGGGCGACGCCGCCGTCCACGTACAGCTCACACACCGACCCGAGCCCGCCCTCGGCCTGCGCGACGAAGAACCTGGCCCCGACGGCGCGTTCGAGCACCCCCCGGAACTCGGCGAGCTCGCGAACGACCTCGTCGTCGCCGCCGTAGGGTTCGCGGCGCAGGACCTCCTCCAGGAGCGGCCGGGCCTGCGCGAACCCCACCTCTCGCACCGGAACCGGGGGCCGGGGTTCGGGCTCCCGGACCCACGTCATCGTCACCAGGTGTTCGGCCGACCAGCCGAGGTCGAGGAACCCCATCGCCAGACGTTGCCCGTGATCATCGTCGTCGACGTGGATCTTGCGGTGCGCCAGCCCGTGTTCGCCGAGCACGCGATCGGCGTCGGCGGCGAGGGAGTCGGCGTCGACGCCGTCCGGGGGCCGCTCCACCCAGACGAAGTTCGAGTCGTGCCGGCGCGGGAAGGAGTCGTTCAGGAACGCGGTGCCGAAGGCCGTGGGCTCCGTGCGGGTGGCGCACCGCAGCTCGAGCTCCCACGCGAACACGCGGATCCGCCGCGCGTCGTCGTTCATCTCGCTCGGCGGAACAGCTCCCGGACCTCGGCCTCGGACAGGTCGTCGAGCTCCACGCCGCGTTCGGCGAGCAGCTCGGCGAACCGCCGATACCGCTCGGCGAACCCTCGGACCGTGCGCCGGAGCGCGCTCTCGGCGTCCACCCCCAGCTTGCGCGCCACGGCGACCGTGGCGAACAAGACGTCGCCGACCTCCTCCTCCGCGTTGTCCGCGTCGGTGTGGGCCTCGAGCTCCGCGACCTCCTCCTTCAGCGCCTCGAGCGCCGACGACACCGACCGCCACTCGAACCTGCGTCCGCCGGCGCGCCGCTGCACCTTGGCCGCCCGGGCGAGCGCGGGCAGGGTCTCGGGGATGTCGTCCTCGAGCCCCGTCGGCCCCTTCTCACGCTCCTTGATCCTCTCCCAGTTGACGAGGACCTCGTCCGCGCCCGAGACCTCCACCTCGCCGAACACGTGCGGGTGCCGCCGGATGAGCTTGCGAACGATACCTTCGGCCACGTCGTCCACGTCCCACGCGCCGTCGTCGGCGGCCATCTGCGCGTGGAACACCACCTGGAGCAACACGTCGCCGAGCTCCTCCTTCAGGAGCTCACGGTCTCCCACGTCGATCGCGTCCAGGGCCTCATGGGTCTCCTCCAACAGGTGGCGCGCCAGCGACCGGTGATCCTGCTCGCGGTCCCATGGGCAGCCGCCGGGTCCCCGGAGCCGGGCCATGACGCGGACGAGGTCGAGCAGGCGTTCGCCCCCTCGCGACGACGGGACCGTCCCCGGTGGAACGTGATCGAGGAGCTCGTCGGTCACGGGGCCGGCGCCGTG
>DATHVC010000008.1:0-23193 GCA_035461565.1 Actinomycetota bacterium | reverse complement strand
ACCGGGGATCACGCGGCGGCTCACGACCCCGACCCTACCCCGAGCGCGTCCCTCGGCGTCACCACTGCAACACCGCCGCGGTCTCCAAGAAGCCAACGACCAGCCCAGGGAACAGGCCCAGGACCAGCACCAGCGCGGCCGGCACGCCGACCACGATCTGGGGCATCCAGCTCCGATCGGTTTCGACGGCCTCCACCGGCTGCTGCATGAACATCAGCACGATGACCCGCAGGTAGAAGTAGGCGGACACCACGCTCGCGACGACCCCGAGCACGACGAGCGGCCACCCCCCCGCCTCCATGGCGGCGCTGAACACCGCGACCTTGGCCGCGAACCCGGCCGTCGGCGGGATCCCCGCCAGCGACAGGAGGAACAAGGCCAGCAGCCCCGCCAAGACGGGCCGGTGCGCCCCAAGACCGCGATACGCCTCGAGCTGGGTGCGCCGGTCACCGCGCGAGGACACCAGCATCACCACCCCGAAGGCGCCGAGAACGGTCAACGAGTAGGCGACCAGGTAGTACAGCGCCGCGCTGATGCCCGCCTCGCCGGCGGCCGTCAACCCGGTGAGGACGAAGCCCGCGTGGGCGACGCTCGAATACGCGAGCATCCGCTTGACGTCGCGCTGCGCGATGGCCAGCACGCTGCCGATCACCACCGAGGCCGCCGCCAGGCCCCACACGATGGGTCGCCAGTCCCACGAGAGCGGCTGGAGCGCCACGTTGAACATCCGCATCAGGGCGGCGAAGCCGGCCACCTTCGTCGCCGCCGACATGAAGGCGGTCACCGCGGTGGGGGCTCCCTGGTAGACGTCGGGCGTCCACATGTGGAACGGGACGGCGGAGACCTTGAACGCGAAACCGACGGCGAGGAACCCCAGCCCGGTCAGGGCCAGCGCGAGACCGTCGGTCCGGCCCGTCAGCGCCGCCGCCACGTCCGCGAACCCGGTGGACCCCGTGGCCCCGTAGGCCATAGCGACGCCGAACAGGAAGAACGCCGAGGAGAACGCGCCGAGCAGGAAATACTTCAGGGCGCCCTCGATCGACCCGAGTCGCGAACCGAGCCCGGTCAGTACGTACAGCGAGAGCGAGAGGACCTCGAGGGCGAGGAACACCAGGATCAGGTCGGTCGCGACCGCGATGAGCGTCATGCCCGAGGTCGCGAAGAGCACCAGGGGATAGAACTCGGTGCGCGCTTCGCCGGAACGTTCGAAGTAGTGGTGGCCGAGGACGAGACCGATCGCGGCGGAGGCGAGCAGGATCAGCCGAACCGCCACGCCGAACCGGTCCGCCGCGACGGTGCCGCCGAGCACGGTCAGCTCGCCGTCCCGTTCCCACAGGGCGATGGACGCCGCCGCCGCGCCGGCCACCCCCGCCAGCGCGACGAACAACCAGCCGAGCGACTCCACCCGCCGCGCCAGGGCGCCGCCCAGCAGCACCAGGATGGCCGTGCCCACCAGGACGAGCTCGGGGACCACCGGACCGAGGTCGATCGGCGGCGTGGAGATGGAGTTCATCGCCCCGTCCCCTCCGCCGCGACGACACCTTCGGGCGGCGCGTAGGCGGGCTGCACGTTCGCCCGGAGCCCTCCCGGCAGCCCGGTCTGATCGACCTCCACCGTGGCGACCCACCGGACCACGCCGTCGCTGGTCGGGTTGATCCGATCGAGCACGACCTTCGGGTAGACCCCGATGAACACCATCGCGGCGATGACCGGGATCACGGCCGCGAACTCGCGCGGCAGCATGTCGGCCAGGCCGCGATGGCCCTCCCGGGCCGGGCCGTGGAACGTCCGCTGATAGGCCCACAACAGGTAGACGGCGGCGAGCACGACGCCACTGACGGCGAACGCCCCCAGCCACCGGTCGGCGCCGAACGCCCCCAGGATCACCAGGAACTCCCCGACGAAGTTGTTCAGGCCCGGCAGCCCGATCGAGGACAGGCTCGCCACCAGGAAGGTCGCGGCGATCCACGGCGTCACCTGCGCCAGCCCGCCCATCTCGTCCATCTCGCGGGTATGCGTCCGCTCGTACAGCATCCCGATGGCGAAGAACAACAACCCGGTCGAGAGCCCGTGGTTGACCATCTGGATCACGGCACCGCTCATCCCCTCGGCCGTGAACGTGAAGATGCCCAGGATCACGAATCCCATGTGGCTGACGGAGGAGTACGCCACCAGACGCTTCACGTCCGTTTGCATCATCGCCACGATGGCGCCGTAGACGATGCCGACGACCGCCAAGACGGCGATGGCGTCGGCGAAGTACCGGCTCGCCTCGGGGAACAGGTTGAGGTTGAACCGGAGGATTCCGTAGGGCCCCGCCTTCAGCAGGAGGGCGGCCAGGACGATCGAGCCCTTCGTGGGTGCCTCCGTGTGGGCGTCGGGAAGCCAGGTGTGCAAGGGGAAGATCGGCACCTTCACGGCGAAGCCCACGAAGAACGCGACGAACAGCCATCGCTGCACGGTCACCCCAAACGAGAGTTGCTCCATCTGGCGCAGGTCGAAGCTGCCCCGTCCGAACTGTGCGGACGTCTGGAACCACAGGAAGATCGTGGCCGCCAGGATGAACGCCGATCCGAACATCGTGTAGAGGAAGAACTTGACGCTCGCGTAGACGCGCCGGGCCGACCCCCAGACCCCGATCATCAGGAACATCGGGACCAGGAGCGCCTCGAAGAAGACGAAGAACAGCAGGAGGTCGAGGGCGCAGAATGACCCGAGCACGACGGTCTCGAGCACCAGGGAGAGCGCCATGAACGACCGGACCCGGTAGGTCGTGGTCCACGCGGCCAGCAGCCCGACGGGGAACAGGAACGCGGTGAGCACGACCAGCCAGATGCTGAACCCGTCCACGCCGACCAGATACGCGAGCCCGGCCGACCGCACCCAGTCCACGCGCTCGACGAGCTGGTAGCCCGAGACCGCCGGGTCGAACGCCCCCAGCGCGCCGAGCGCCACGATGAACGTGGCCACCATCACCACCAACGTCACCCACCGCGCCTGGGCGTCCGACATCCGGGGCCACGCGGCGAGCACGGGCAGGCCCATCAGGGGCAGGAAGATGAGCACCGTGAGCCACGGCATCAGAACCGCAACCCCAGGACCAGGAGCAGGACGACGGCACCCAGCAGGAACGCGAGCGCGTAGGTTCGGACGAACCCCGACTGCAGGATCGGCGCCACGCGCGCCGTTCGGGTGACGGCTTCGCCCAGCTCGTTGGCCGCCCCGTCCACGACGCGGTCGTCCACCACGCGCAGGCTCCGCGCGAAGCCGAGGCCGGGCGACCAGATCAGCCACGAATACAACGCATCGAGATAGAAGGCGTTCGCGAGCCAACCGGCCAACTCCGGTTGCCGCCGAGGGAACGATTGCCAGTCGACGCGCTCCGACGCCCAGATCCACCAGGCGAGCGCCACCCCGCCCAATGCGAGCACGATCGAGATGGCGACCAGCACGCCTTCGGCGAGGTCGCCGCCGGTTGCGTGGGCTGCCCCGATCACCGGCTCGAGGAACCGTTCGAGCACCCCGCCTTCGGCCTGGAGGCCGAGGACCAGGCCGCTCCCCATCGCGCCGGCCGCGAGGACCGCCAAGGGCGCGTGCATCCGCCAGGGTGCCTCGTGTGCGCGGGCCTCGGCGCGCTTGCGACCGAAGAAGGCCAGGAACCACGTGCGCGAGATGTACACGGCCGAGATGAACGCCGCGATCGACGCCAGGACCCACGCCGCCGCCCGCCCCGACAGCGACGCGAAGTTCACGATGTGGTCCTTGGCGAAGAACCCGGCCAGCGGCGGGACGCCCGCCAGCGCCAGCGTGCCGATGCCGTACCAGACGGCCGAAACCGGCATCTCGGATCGCAGCCCCCCCATGGCTCGCAGGTCGGTCTCGTCGTTCAGGCCGTGCATCACGTTGCCGCTGGTCAGGAACAACAGGGCCTTGTAGAACGCGTGGGCGACCAACAGGAGCATCGCGCCCGAGTAGAACCCCATGCCGGCGGCGAAGAACATGAAGCCGATCTGGCTCATCGTCGAATACGCCAGCGCACGTTTGATGTCGAACTGGCCGATCGACGAGAGCGCCGCGTAGAGCGCCGAGACCAGGCCCACCACCAGGACCACCGTGAGGGCGATCTCCGAGGCCTCGAACAGCGGGTGCGAACGAACGATGAGGTAGACCCCGGCGGTCACCATCGTCGCGGCGTGGATCAACGCCGACACCGGCGTGGGGCCCTCCATCGCATCGGGCAGCCACACGTGGAGCGGAAGCTGGGCGGACTTGCCGATCGCGCCCGCCAGCAGCAGTAGCGCGATCGCCGTCGCCACCCCGTTCGAGAGCGCCCCGGCCTCCGGCCCCAGAACGGTGTCGAAGTCGAGCGTCCCGAGATACACGAAGATCAGGACGAGCCCCAGCATCATCGCGGCGTCGCCGATCCGCGTGGTGACGAAGGCCTTCTTGGCGGCGCTCGCCGCGGCGGGGCGTTCGCGCCAGAACCCGATCAGCAGGTACGAGCACAGCCCGACGCCCTCCCACCCCAGGTACAACACGAGGTAGTTGTCCGCCAGGACGAGCATCAACATGAAGAACACGAACAGGTTGAAATACGCGAAGAACAGCCCCACCCGCGGATCGTGTTCCATGTAGCCGATCGCGTAGACGTGGATCAGCGCCCCGACGCCCGTGACCACCAGCGCCATCGTCATCGACAGCGGGTCGATCAGCAGGCCGGCTTCGACCCGGAACGCGCCGGCCGCGATCCATTCGAAGAGGTTCACCACGTGGCGGCGCTCCTCGCCCGGCAGGGCCACGAGGTCGATCAGCACGGCCACCGCCACGGCGAACGAGGCCGCGACCAGGAGCGACGCGATCCAACCGGCCCGACGCCCCAGGCGGCGCCCGGCGAACAGGGTCACCGTCGCGCCGGCGAGGGGGAGCGCGGGGATCAGCCAGGCCAGGTCGAACATCCCCTCACCCCCGCAGCAGGTTGACGTCGTCCACGCTGATGCTCCGGCGACGGCGGAAGATAGTCACGATGATCGCCAGGCCCACGACGACCTCGGCGGCGGCCACCACCATGGAGAAGAACGCCATGACCTGGCCGTTCAGGTTGTTGTGCATCCTGCTGAATGCGACCAACGACAGGTTCACCGCGTTCAGCTGGAGCTCGATCGCCATGAAGACGACCAGCGCGTTCCGGCGCACCAGGACGCCGACGGTGCCGATGGCGAACAACATCCCGGATACGATCAGGAAGTAGGAGATGGGCGTCCTCACGGGGCCGGCTCCGGCGCGGTCTCGTGTGGCCGATCGAGGGCGGCGCGTTCGGCCTCGGCACGGGTGACCGCTTTGCGTTGCCTCGCGGCCAGCACCATGACCGCAACAGCGGCCACGATGAGCAGGATCGACGTGACTTCGAAGGGGAAGAAGTAGTCCCGGAACAACACACGAGAGAGAGCGACCGGGTTGCCGCCTTCGTTCGCGACCTGCTCGAAGTCGGCCGGTGCGCGCGTCGCGAACCCGATCCCGGCCCGGATGGCGAAGAACAGCTCGAGGAAGATCCCGACCCCGAGCGTCACCCCGAGCGTTCGCTGGCCGCGGATCCGTTCGATCAGCGGTTCGTCTCGATCGACGCCGAGGAGCATGATCACGAACAGGAACAGCACCATGATCGCGCCCGCGTAGACGATGATCTGCACCGCGAACAAGAACGAGGCGCCGAGGACCAGATAGAAGACGGAGATCGTGAAGAAGTTGACGACCAGGAACAGAGCCGCGTGGACGGCGTTGCGCTGCACGATCATGGCCAGGGCACTCCCGACGGAGATCGGCGCGAAGACCCAGAACACGACGTTGTCCAGCGGCACTTGTTACCCCTCTCGGGTCCCCGGCGCCGTCCCGAGGGGCAACGGCGGCTCCAGCAGCTCTTGCTTGGTCAAGATGGCGTCTTCGCGAGACGTGTAGCTCATCTCGAAGGCGCTCGTGAGCGTCAGGGCGCGGGTGGGACAGGCCTCGACGCACAGGCCGCACATGATGCAGCGCAGATAGTTGATCTGGTAGTCCTTCGCGTATCGCTCGCCCGGGCTCGTCGGGTTCTCCGGGTCGTTGTCGGCGCCCTCGACCCAGATCGCGTCCGCCGGACAGGCGTACGCACACAGCTCGCATCCGATGCACTTCTCGAGCCCGTTGTCGTGCCGGTTGAGCAGATGCCGGCCGGTGTGGCTCCTGGGCGGCGGCGGCACGATCTCCTTCGGGTACTGCTCGGTCACGTCCCGGCGGAAGATCTGCTTGAAGACCGTGGCCAGTCCTTTGCCGACGGCGGCGACCGTCGAACCGAAGTCCGGCCGCGGCGGGCGGCTCGGGCCGGTCACGATGTCGTCATCTCCCGCGTCCGATCCGCCGGCCGAGTGAACAGCGGCCAGATCAACGTGAGCGCCAGGACCAGTCCGACGAGGATGGCCGCCCCGGTGACGACGGCCCGACGGCCGTACGCATCCGGCAACACGACGACGGCACCGGTGGCCAGGACCCAGACGAGGCCGAACGGGATGAGGAACTTCCATCCGAAGGCCATGAGGCGGTCGTAGCGGAACCGAGGCAACGTCGCCCGGATCCAGATGTACGCGTAGATGACGACGAACACCTTCAGCAGGAACCACAACACCGGCCAGAGCCACGGGAGGAACTCCGGCGCCGGCCCCCGCCACCCCCCCAACCAGAGCGTCGTGGCGACGGCTGCCACGGTCACGGTGTTCAGGTACTCACCGAGGAAGAACATCGCGAACTTGATGCCGCTGTATTCGGTGTGGTACCCGGCCACCAGCTCCGACTCTGCCTCGGGCAGGTCGAACGGCGGGCGGTTCGTCTCGGCCAGCCCGGCGACGAGATAGATCACGAACGCGGGAAACTGCGGGATCACGTTCCAGACCGAGTCCTGGTTCGCCACGATCTCGGACATCCGCAGCGATCCCGAATACAGGAGCACGGCGACGAGGGCGAGCCCCATACCGATCTCGTAGCTGATCATCTGCGCCGAGGACCGGATCCCGCCGAGGAGCGGGTAGTTCGAGCCGCTGGACCAGCCGGCGAGCACGATCGAGTAGACCATCAACGAACCCATCGCCAGCACCCACAAGACGCCGATGTTCAGGTCGGCGATCTGGAACGGGATCTCGCGCCCGAACACGGTCACGCTCGTTCCGAACGGGATCACGGCGAACGCCAGGAACGCCGGCAACATGGCGATGACGGGCGCGATCAGGTACACGGGCCGGTCCACGAGCGTCGGGGTGATCCCTTCCTTGAAGAACAGCTTGATGCCGTCGGCCAGCGTGATCAGGAGGCCCCGGGGCCCCGCGCGCATCGGACCGACGCGGGTCTGCATGTCGGCCACGACCTTGCGTTCGACCCAGATCAGGAGCAGGACGGAGAGCAGGAGCGCAAAGAACACGACGACGACTCGGACGGCCAGCAACACCCAGTCGAGCCAGTCCACTAGGCCCCCCCCTCCACCGCGTCGGCGGACCCCTCCGGCGTGTCCACGCGTTCGATCGTCGCCGGCTCGACGAACCCTCGAGCGAGCAGGCGGTTCGCTGCCAGGCCCGGCTGGTTGAACGGCACGAACACCGACCCCGCCGCCACCGCCGGCGTGACGCGCACGGGGACCTCGGCGTCCCCGAGCCCCGTCCGAACGCGGATCCGGCCGCCGTCCACGATCCCGCGCTTCTCGGCGTCCTCCGGATGCACCTCGGCGAACGGTTCGGGGGAGAGCGCGGCCTTCAGCTCGTCGGCGCCCTGGGACAGCCGGCCGTCGTCCACGAGCAGCGGGTAGCTGAACATCGTCAGGTCTCCCAGGAGCTGCGGCCGCCCGGTTCCCGTCCAGGCGTCGGTTCGCACGAGGGCCGGCCGAGGTTCGAGCAGCGGCGTCGCCTCCTCGCGGAGCTCCTCGATGGTGTCGAACCCGAGATCGCCCCCCATGGCCGCGGCCAGGGCGGCGAAGATCTCCCAGTCCGGCCGCGACACGCCGGCGGGAGGCCGGACCGGGCGGATCGCCTGGGAGCGGCCTTCCCAGTCGGTGGTCGACCCCTCACGTTCGGCCCACGCGGCCGCCGGCAGGTATGCATCCGCGTAGGGCTCGAGCTCCCCGAGCTCGAGCCCCTGGACGACCTTGAAGCGGACGTTCCCGAGGGCCCGCCGGGCCAGCCCGGCGTCGGGCAGGTCGCGGATCGGATCGACGCCGATCAGGTACAAGACGTCGATCTCGCCCGCGGCGCACGCCGACAGGATCTGCCGCGCGTTCCGCCCCGGCCGGCCGGTGGGGAGCGACCCCCAGGCCGCCTCGACCTCGGCTCGCCGATCGGCGTCGTCGACCCGGCGGCCTCCGGGCAACAACGCGGGGTGGACCCCGGCGCGGAGGGCTCCGCGGTCGTTGGCGCGGCGCGTCACGTATCCGAACCGGGCCCCGAACCGCTGCGCCACCGAAAGCGCCACGTCCGCGGCGAGCGGGTGCTCGGCCAGGCGTTCCCCGGCCAGCACGACCCCGTCGCCGCCGGCGTCACGAAGCGCGCGCGCCACCCGCTCGGGGAATCCCTCGGCCTCCCCCTCGACGGAGGCGTCGTGGATCTGCTCGAGCACGTACGTCTGATGCTCGGGCCGGCAGAGCTCGTGTTCGGCGACGTCGTGCAGTCGGGTCAGCCGCGGATGGATCACGAACACCCGGGCGCCGCGGCGCGCCGCCTTCCGGATCCGCAGGTGCAGGATCGGGACCTCCTGCTCGGCGTCGAGCCCCGCCAGCACGATCACCTTCGCACGCTCCACGTCGCGATAGGTCGTGGCGAGCGACGTCGCGGCCGCCAGCTCCTCCGCCTTCCCGCCCCCGAAGATCCGCCGATGATCCAGGTCGTTCGTCCCCACGACCGTCCGGGCGAGCTTGGACAACGCGTACGCATCCTCATCGGCCAGCCGACCGCTCGCGAGGAACGCGACCCGCGCGTCGTGGCACCAGGAGGCCACCGTGCCCAGCACCTCGCCGTACGACGCCGGCTCGAGCCCTCGGTCTCGGATCAGGGGCGTCGTGATCCGTGTGGGGAGATCCGGGTGACGGAAGGCGTACCGCCCCTTGTCGCACAACCAGGCGTCGTTGACCTCGAGGTTGTCGCGAGCCAGGACCCGGACGAGCTCGGCGCGGCGAACGTCGACCTTGACGTTGCACCCGGCGCTGCAGTGACCGCACACGGAGTCGGCGCTCGTCAGGTCGAATGGGCGCGCCACGAACCGGTAAGTCGATGAGGTGAGCGCTCCGACGGGACAGATCTGCACCGTATTGCCGCTGAAGGGAGATCGGAAGTCCTCGCCCGCAGAGATCGACACCCGTTCACCCGCCCCGCGGGCGAACAGCTCGATGAACCGATCGCCGCTGATCTCGTCGCAGAAACGGGTGCAGCGTGCACACAACACGCAGCGCTCCCGGTCCAGCTTGACCAGCGGCGACAGCGGGATCGGTTTCGCGTACACGCGTTTGGGCTCGGTGTAGCGGCTCTCTCCCGGGCCGAAGGCCAGGGCCTGGTCCTGGAGCGGGCATTCGCCGCCGCGATCGCACACCGGGCAGTCGAGCGGATGGTTCAGCAGGAGGAACTCGAGGTTGGCCTCCTGCGCATCGCGGACGACATCGGACGTGTACTGCGTGCGGACCTCCATGCCCGGTGCCACGGTGGTCGTGCAGGAGGTGAAGAGCTTGCGCTGCCCCTCGACCTCGACGTAGCACTGCCGGCAGGCGCCCACCGGCTCGAGGAACGGATGGTCACAGAACCGCGGGATCTCGATGCCCAGCCGCTCGGCCGCGCGGATGATCAACGTGCCCTGCGGGACCGTGACCTCCTTGCCGTCGATCGTCAGGGACACGTTTGTCACCGCGGGCCGCCTCGTCGCTCCGGTTCGCTCCGCTTCGCTTCGCTCACAGTCGCTCCTCCGGCGACCTCGCCGCTCCACTCGTGACCAGCTCGCGCTCGAAGGGGCAGCGGCCGCCCTCGATGTGCTGCTCGTATTCGTCCCGGAAATGCCGAAGGCTGGACTGGAGGGGGCTCACCGCGCCGTCGGCGAGGGCGCAGAACGCGCGGAACAGGATGTTCTGGCCGAGGTCGTCCAGGAGCGGCAGGTCCTCGGCGCGCCCGAAGCCCGACTCGATGCGTTCGAGGACTCGTTCCACCCACCACGTGCCCTCCCGGCACGGTGTGCACTTGCCGCACGACTCATGCGCGTAGAACGCGAGGAGCCGTCGCGTGGCTTCGACGATGCAGTCGGTCTCGTCGAGCACGATGATGGCCCCGGTGCCGAGCAGGGACCCGACCGCCGCGATCGAATCGAAGTCGAGGCCGACGTCGAGGTGTTCCTTCGTCAGGAACGGGGTGGACGAGCCACCCGGGGTCCAGGCTTTGAGCGTTCGTCCCTCGAGCACGCCGCCGGCGTGCTCGTCGAGCAAGACGCGCAGCGGCGTTCCGAGCGGCACCTCGTAGTTCCCCGGGCGCTCGACCTTGCCCGAGACGCTGAAGATCTTCGTGCCGGGCGACGTCTCGGCCCCGATGGCGGCGAACCACTCCGGGCCGTTGCGAAGGATGTGCGGCACGTTGCACAGGGTCTCGACGTTGTTGATCAGCGTGGGACACCCGTACAGACCTTCGACGGCCGGGAACGGCGGCCGCAGGCGAGGCTGCCCCCGGTGGCCCTCGAGCGAGGACAGGAGCGCGGTCTCCTCGCCGCAGATGTACGCGCCGGCCCCCTTGTGCAGGACGACGTCCAGTCGCCACCCGCTGCCCAAGACCGACTCGCCGAACACCCCCTGCTCGTACGCCTCCGCGATGGCGTGCTCGAGCACCCGGCCCTGGTGCAGGAACTCCCCGCGGCAGTACACGTAGGCCTCGTGGCTCGCGACGCCGTACGCCGCGATGGCGAGCCCTTCCAGGAACTGGTGCGGCTCGCGCTCCACGAGCTCGCGGTTGTTGAACGTCCCGGGCTCGGACTCGTCGAAGTTCGCCACGGCGTAGGTCGGCTTGCCGGTGTCCTGCGGCACGAACGACCACTTCACACCCGTGGGGAACCCGGCCCCGCCGCGGCCGCGAAGGCCCGAGGCCTTGACCGTCTCGGTCACCTCGGCCGAGGTCATGCCGACCGCGGCCCGAAGCCCCTCGTAACCGCCGGCCTCGCGGTAGCCGTCGATCGCGAAGACGTCGGGGTTCCCCCAGTTGGCGGTGAGGATGCGCGCCGCGTCGGCCATCAGTCCCGCCCTTGGGCGCCGTCGAGTCCCGCCAGGATGCGTGAGGCGCTGCGGAAGTCCGCCGGCGCATCGCCGATGGCCGGCTGGGGGACCTCGCCGGCCCGAAGGCGCTCGACGAGCTCACGCATGTGTTCTGGCGTCACGCGATGGTGGTTGGCGAAGTCCACCTGGACCACCGGCGCGGAATCGCACGCCCCGAGACATTCCTCCTCGTGCACCGAGAACAGGCCGTCGTCGGAGAGCTCGCCGCCGTGCGCGATGCCGGTTTCCCGGTGCGCCGCCTCGTAGACGTCCTTCGCGCCGAGCAGTGCGCAGGACAGGTTCGTACACACACTGATGAGGTGCCGGCCCGTCGGCCGACGGCGGAGCATCGTGTAGAACGTCGCCACGGACTCCACCTCGGCGGTGGTCAGGCCGAGGAGGTCCGCCACCTCCTGCATGCCCTCGCGCGTGACCCGGCCCTCGACCGACTGCACGAGGTAGAGCAGCGGCATCAGCGCCGATCGCTCGCGCCCTTCCGGGTATCGGGCCACGATCCGCTCCGCCTCGGAGCGGAGGTCGTCGGAGAGCACCGGCATCAGCGGTCCACCCCGCCCAACACCGGGTCCAGGCTCGCGATGACGGCGATCACGTCGGCGACCAGCCCGCCCTCGACCATGTGCGGAAGCGCCTGGAGGTTCACGAAGGAGGGGTCCCGGATCTTGACGCGGTACGGTCGGTGTCCGCCGTCGGACACGACGTAGTAGCCAAGCTCTCCGCGAGGCGACTCGACCGGGACGTAGACCTCGCCGGCGGGAACGGAGATGCCCTCGGTCACCATCTTGAAGTGATGGATCAGGGCTTCCATCGACTCCTCCATGATGTGGCGGACGTACGCCGGCGAGTTGCCGATCCCGTCCGGGCCGACCTCGAGCTCCGAGGGCCACCGGACCTTGGGGTCCTCGACCATCACCGGCCCTGGCTCCTCGAGCCGCTCCAGGCACTGCCGGACGATCCGAAGCGACTCGCGCATCTCGCGCAGGCGGATCGCATACCGCGAGTAACAATCCGCGCCGTCCAGCACCGGGACGTCGAACTCGTACGTCTCGTACCCGCAGTAGGGCTCGTCGCGCCGGAGGTCCCGGGCCGCGCCCGCCGCCCGCAGCGTCGGACCGGTCACGCCGAACCGGAGCGCGTCCTCGGCCGACAGCGGCCCCACGTCCACGTTCCGCTCGATCCAGATCGGGTTCGCGGACAGCAGGGTCTCGTAGTCGTCGATCCGGCCCGGCATCACCTCGAGCCAGTCCAGGATCCGCTCGGAGCCATCGGACGGAAGGTCCATCACGACGCCCCCGATCCGCACGTACGCGTGGTTCATGCGCAATCCGGTGGCGGCCTCGAAGATGTCGAGCACCATCTCCCGCTCCCGGAATCCGTACAACATGACGCTCACCGCGCCGAGCTCCATCCCGGTGGTCGCCAACCACACCAGATGGGATGCGATCCGATTCATCTCCATGAACAGGACGCGCAGCACCTGCGCGCGGGGCGGCGCCTCGACCCCGAGCAGCCGTTCGACGGCGAGGCAATAGGCCGCCTCGTTGAAGAACGGCGAGAGGTAGTCGGCGCGAGTGACGAACGTGACCCCCTGCTGCCACGTCCGGTATTCGGTGTTCTTCTCGATGCCGGTGTGCAGGTAGCCGATGATGGGACGGCACGACACCACCGTCTCCCCATCGAGCTCCAGCAGCAGGCGCAATACGCCGTGGGTCCCCGGGTGCTGGGGGCCCATGTTGATCACCATGGTTTCCTGCCGCAACTCCCCCGCGAACGTCGCGTCGTCGGCGAACGCTTCGGCCTCCCGAAGGTCCGGGTCGAACGCGCGATCGGTCGAGCTCACATGACCCTCCGGTCGACCGGCGGGATGAACGCGCCTCCCTTGTATCTGGTGTTCACGCCTCCGAGCTCCTCGTCCTTGCGCAGCGGCCAGCCCTCCCAGCCTTCGGGCAGCAGGATGCGCCGCAGGTAGGGATGGCCCTCGAACTCGATCCCGTAGAAGTCGAACGTCTCGCGTTCGTGCCAATCCGCCGTGGCGAACAGCGACACCACGGAAGGCAGCCGCGGGTCGTGATCCTCCAGGCCGACCTTCACGCGGAGCCGGTGATGGTGCTCCGTGGACGCGAGCTCGTACGTGACCCAGAACCGCGGCCGGCGGCCGGGCCAGTCCGTAGCGGTCACGCTCACCAGGAAATCCAGCGCCAGCTCGGGATCGTCCCGAACGGCCGAGAGCGTCCTCACGAGCATGCCGCGGTCGAGAACGACGCTGACCTCCTCGCGGGCCACCACCACGTCGGGCGCGTGGGTCCGGACCCGCTCGGCCAGCTCGGCGGGCCTCACTTGAAGGTGCCCTCCGTCCGGACCTTCTCGTGCAGCCGAAGGATGCCGTACATCAACATCTCCGGCTTCGGGGGACAGCCGGGCACGTAGATGTCGACGGGAACGATCGTGTCGACGCCCTGGATCACCGCGTAGTTCGTGAACATGCCCCCGGCGGAGGCGCACACGCCCATCGAGATGACCCATTTGGGCTCGGGCATCTGGTCGTAGACGGTCCGCAGGACGGGTCCCATCTTCTGGCTGACCCGGCCGGCCACGATCATGAGGTCGGACTGCCGGGGAGAAGCCCGGAACAGCTCCATCCCCCACCGCGACAGGTCGTAGGTGCCGGCTCCCGTGGACATCATCTCGATGGCGCAGCAGGCCAGGCCGAACGTGACCGGCCACATCGACTGCTTTCGGGCCCAGCCGACGGCGCGGTCCAGCTTGGTCAGCAGGATGCCGCGTTCGACCTCCTCCTTCTCGGAGGGGCGGGCCTCGCGGCCCGTCCGGAACCCCTCGATCCGCTCAACCGGCACGGACGAGCTCCCGATCCTCGTCACGCGCGGCCTCGGCGGCGGCGACCGGCCGTTCCCGACCACCCCAGTCCAGGCCGCCCGTCAGCCACGCGTACCCCTCGACCACGAACAGCAGGACGATGAAGATCCCGACCACGACCAGGCCGAAGACGCCCAGCGCCCGCGCGGAGATGGCCCAGGCGAACAGGAAGATGGTCTCGACGTCGAAGATGATGAAGAGCATCGCCACCACGTGGAACTTCACGCTGAACCGCTCGCCCCGGGGCAGCTGTTCGGGTTCGATGCCGCACTCGTAGGGCGCGAGCTTCGCCGGCGTCGGGCGGCTCGGCCGCAGGAGGGACGACACGGCCAGGGAGAGCACCGCGAAGGCGAGCGACAATACCGCCAGGAGGATGATCGGCAGGTATTCGGACAGCTCCATGCCCTCAACCCCTCCCCCGGTCGACTACGACGGGCGGGCCAGCCGTTCGAGCCCGTACATCAGCTTGTCCTGGAGGTCGCCGTCACGGCCGTCGGTGAGATTGCCCATCACCCGCAGCGCGAAGCGCATCAGCCAGGCGCGCGGAAGCCCGTAGTCGGTGAGTGCCCGCATCACCCTGGGGTTCCCGATGGCCCGGACGAAGTTCGTCCCGATGCGGAAGTACCGCCCGTAGCGCTCGCGCAGCATGGTCGGGTAGACGTGCGCCAGCCCCGGCCGGTCGAGCACCAGGGCGTCGTGGACCAGCTCGGCGGCGAGCTCGCCCGACTCCATCGCGTACGCGATGCCTTCGCCGTTGAACGGATTCACGAGGCCGGCGGCGTCCCCGACCAGCAGCATCCCCGGCACGGTCACCGGATCCCGGTTCATCCCCATCGGCAGCGGACCCGACAGGGTCCGGCCCTCCGCGGCCGACTCGTCCACCCCCCACTCCGCGGGCAACATGCGCGTGAAGGCGTCGAACACCCGCTGCGCCGAGACGTCACGGAAGTCTCGGAAGGTGTTCAGCAGGCCGGCCCCCAGGTTCACCGAGCCGTCGGACAACGCGAAGAACCATCCGTAACCGGGCATGAGCGACTCGCCCTCCCACAGGTCCATCCAGACCTCGAGCCACGGCCCGGGGTGCCGATCGACGCGGTAATACCGTCGCGCCGCGATCCCGAGCGGCGTGGCCGGGTCGCGGCGCACCCCGACGGCCCCGGCGAACCGCGAGGCGGCGCCGTCGGCGGCGATCACGAAGCGAGCGCGAACCTCGACCTCCTCGTCCCGTTCGAGGTCACGAACCCGGGCCCCGGTGACCCAGCGGTCGTCCAGGATCGGCGCGACCGCCTCGACACGTTCGCGGAGCACGGCGCCGGCCTTCTCGGCGCGCCGCGCCAGGAGCTCGTCGAAGCTCGAGCGGGTCATGGTGAGACCGAACCCGGGGAACGACTCGAGCGTGGGCCAGGGGAGCTCGAGCGTCGTCTTCCGCGAGTAGATCCGAAGCCCCTGGTGGCGTTCGAACCGGGGATCGTCGGTGTCGATACCCATCTTGCGGAGCTGGACGATGGCCCGAGGGGTGAGGCCGTCGCCGCAGACCTTCTCCCTCGGGAAGCTCGCCTTCTCGACGACGGTGACGTCCACCCCGTGACGCGCCAGGTGGTACGCGGCCGTCGAGCCGCCGGGCCCCGCCCCGACGACCAGGACGTCGGTTTCGACGTGCGTGTTCGAGCCACCCGGCAACGGCTTGTCCCCCACGCTTGTGAAATCCTTCACAAGTGATGCTAACGACTTGTGAAGCTCCTCACAAACCTTATGCCGCCCGCCTCGACGCGTTCAACCGCGGCTCCGGACTACCGTCGAGCGTGGTCCCATGCCGCGATCCGCTCCGGCACGATCCGCAGGAACCCCAGCCCCCGCACCTCCTCGGCGAAACGCGGGAAGCCGTCCCCGGCCAGGAGCGAGCGGTATTTCTCGTGCCAGGCCGAGATGGCCGATCGCATCTCCGGGCGTTCGGCCGACAGGAGCTCGGCGTGGCCTCGCACCTCGATCCCGGCGATCTCGACCCAGGCCCGGCCGACGTCGATCGTCAACGCGACCCGGGGGTCCGCCGCGGCGTTGGCCCACGTCCGGCTCTCCTGGCGCGTCGAGACGTAGATGGCATCGTCGGGCCAGACGAACCACAACGGCACGACGTGAGGGAACCCGTCGTCGCCGATGGTGGCCACGCTCGCCACCGGCAACCCGCCGAACAGCCGCCGCGCGGCCGCCGCGTCGGCCCGCCGAACCTGCATCAGCCACCCGCCGCGGCGGGAACGGCCGGCGGCTCCAGGCGGAGCAGCCCGGCGAGCTCGGCCAACCCGTTCGCCCCCCGCGCATCCAGCGGCGCGCCGACCAGGACCTGCGTGGCTCGGTCGATCAGCTCGTTCACGCGGGTTGCCGCGTCGGGCTCGGCGTCCCCGTCCAGCACGGCGTCTCGGAGCTGGAACGCCTCGCCCACCAGGCGGGCGTAGACGCGGAGCGGTCCGTCCACGGCCGGGCCCGCCTCGGCCAGCGCCGTGGCGATCAGCACCGGGCCTTCGGCCGTGTACGAGCTCGTCTTCAGCGCCGCGACGCGGTCCGGTTCGGCGCCGGCGCCCCGCACGTCCAGGAGCTGCCCGGCCGCCATCTCCGTCCGCATCCGGTCGAAGCGGTCCAGCGCCAGAGCGAGCGGCGGCGGCGGCGCGCCGCAGGTCCGAAGGGTCTGCTCGGCGAGCACCGCGGCCAGGTCTCCAACCAGGATCGCGACCGACGTCCCGTAGGTGATCGGGTCGGTCGCGGGCGGCGCCGCATCGGCGAACCACGCCCACGAAGACGCCACACCGCGGCGCAGCTCCGACCGGTCCATCACGTCGTCGTGGATCAGCGCGAAGGTGTGGAGCAGCTCGAGCGCGGCCGCGGCGCGGAGCACGACCGGGCCGTCGACGCCGCCGGCCGCGCGATGGGCCCACAGGCACAGGGCCGGCCGGAGGCGTTTCCCCCCGGCCGCCAGCAGGCGCCGGATCTCGTCGACGAGCGCCACCGCGGACCGGTCCAGCGCGGCGAGCTCCACGCGGCGTTCGCCGAGCAACTGCTCCAGCTCGGCGTCCACGCGGTCGCGGACGTTCGCCAGCAGCGCGCCGGCCGCCGACCTCTCGGAGCTCACCCGACGAGTATCGCAAGACCACGCCGCGTGGTGTGGGGATCGGCCGGCGCGGAAACGACTGCTATCGTTCTCGATCGCCGACCTCCCATGCCGATGACCCGTTTCCAGAAGCTCGCGATCGTCACGACGGCTTCGACGTTGCTCCTGGTGGCGGTGGGAGGGCTGGTTCGGGCCACGGGCTCCGGGCTGGGATGCCCCGGGTGGCCGACGTGCTTCGGGAGGTGGATCCCACCGCTCGAGTACCACGCGATCATCGAGTACGCGCACCGGCTGCTCGCCAGCGTCGTCGTGGTCCTGGTGGCGCTCCAGGCGCTCGTGGCGTGGCGGCGACTACGAACCCGAGCCGCCATCGTGCGTCCCGCCGTGGCCGCCGTCGGGGTGGTGCTGCTCCAGGCGGCCCTCGGCGGCGTGGTGGTGCGCGGCGGGCTCCATACGACCGTCGTGGCGCTGCACTTCACCACGGCCATGGCGCTGCTCGCCGTGGTCACCGTCGTCGCGGCGAACGCCTTCCGGTTCCACCCCGGGCGGGCCCCCCAGGAGGCCGACGGCACCGATCCGGGGTTCCCGAGGCTGGCCCTGGGTACGGCGGCGGCGGTGGGAGCCCTGCTGGTCGTGGGCGCGTACGTTCGCGCCGAAGGCGCCGGGCTCGCGTTCCGCGACTGGCCGCTGATGGACGGCCGACTGGTGCCGACGCTCGGGGGGGCCGCCACGTTGATGTTCGTCCACCGGGTACTGGCGGCGCTGGTCTCGGTCCTGGTGGTCTGGCTCGCCGTCCGGGCCCGGACGTCCCCGGCGCGATCCCGGGACCTGGTCGCCCTGACCACGACGGCGCTGGCGTTGTTCGGTGCCCAGATCCTCGTGGGGGCGGCGAACGTCTGGTCCGAGCTCGGCGCCCCCGCCGTCACCGCCCACGTGGCGCTGTCGGGGACGATCTGGGGAGTCCTCGTCGCCACGGCCACCCTCAGCAGGCGACTGGTGCGCCCCACGGTTCCGGCCGGCAGCGCCGGCGACCGGTCCAACGGCAAACGAGGCTCGCTGCGCGAGACCACGGCGGCCTACGTGCAGCTCACGAAGCCGAGGATCATCGAACTCCTGCTGATCACGACGGTCCCCGCGATGGTGCTGGCCGAACGCCGGATGCCCTCGCCGTGGCTCGTGCTGGCGACGCTGCTCGGCGGCGCCCTGGCGGCGGGGTCCGCCAACGCCATCAACTGCTACCTGGACCGCGACATCGACGAGGTGATGCGCCGCACGCGGCGGCGGCCGCTCCCCTCGCACCGGATCGATCCGGAGCGGGCCCTCGCGTTCGGCTACGCCCTCGGCGCGGTTTCCTTCTTCTTCCTCGCGATCGCCGTGAACGTCCTGGCGGCCTCGCTGGCGCTGTCCGCGATCGCGTTCTACGTGTTCGTCTACACGATGTGGCTGAAGCGGACGAGCGTCCAGAACATCGTCGTCGGCGGGGCGGCCGGGGCCGTTCCGGCGCTGGTCGGCTGGGCGGCAGTCACGGGGACGGTAGGTCCACCCGCGTGGGTCCTGTTCGCCATCGTCTTCGTGTGGACGCCGCCCCACTTCTGGGCGCTCGCGATGCGCTATCAGGGCGACTACGCCGCCGCCGGGGTGCCGATGCTCCCGGTCGTCCGCGGCTCCGATGAGACGCGGCGGCAGATCCTGCTCTATTCGCTGGTCCTGTTCGCGACCTCGCTCCTGCTGATCCCGGTCGGACGGATGGGAGCGGTCTACGCGGCCACGGCGCTGGTCCTGGGCAGCTGGTTCGTGTGGCGGGCCCTCCGGCTGTGGCGCGAGGCCTCGCCGGCCGAGCCGATCCACCTGTTCCGCTTCTCGATCGTGTACCTGGGCCTGTTGTTCGCCTCGGTCGCGGTGGACGCGATCGTCCCGTCGGGCACGTTCACCTAGGTTCGGCCGTTCAGCCGCCGCCGACGATCACCCGGCCGTTCATGTTCGGGTGGACGTCGCACTGGAAGAAGTACTCCCCGGCAGGGAGCGGGGGGATGTCGTATTCGATCGTCGTGGGTCCCGTGACGATCTCCCCCTGGAACAACAGCTCCCCGAGGCTGTCGTCCGAGTAGATGGCGATGTTGTGCGGCACGGCCTCCTGGTTGTCGAACATGATCGTGGTCGGGGCGTCCGCGGGCAGCTCGATCGTGTCGGTGTCGAACGCGAGGTTCATCGCGGCCACCACCGGGCCCTCACCCGGACCGGGTCCGGGACCATCCGGCCCGTCCCCGCCGCCGGGCTGCTCGACCGCTTCGATCTCCCCCGTCATGTTCGGGTGCACGACGCAGTAGAAGAAATACGTGCCGGCCTCGAGCGGGTCGACGGGGTAGTCCATCTGGACAGGCCCGGTCACGATCTCCCCCTCGAACAACGCCTGGCCGGAGAAGCCGGGGTTGTCGAAGATCGCCACGTTGTGCTGGACGGAGTCCCGGTTGTCGAAGGCGATGGTGAACGGCTGTCCCGCCGGAACGGTCAGCCTGGTCGGGTCGAACGCGATGTCCTGCGCCACGAGCGCCACCGCGGTCCCCGGACCCGGCGGTCCCGGCGGGTGTTCACCTTCGTCCGCGGCGACGACCACCAGGGCGACGCCGCCGGCCAACATGGCGATGCCCGCGGTGCCCCCGACCATCGCTCCGATCGTGGAGCCCCGCACCTGCGGCCGGGAGGCCGCCAGGATCGCGACGCCGAGGATGGCCGCGGCGACGATGATCGCCACGCCGGTCGCGGGCGAGCCGTGGATCCCGAGCAAGATGCGGGAGAACCCCCACAACGCCGCCGCCAGGACCACCAGGATGCCGATCGGCAGCAGGATCGGGAGCAGGAGACGGTCTCGCGTCGTCGGCCTCACCTGGCCATCCTCGCCCGGACGTCCCGCTCCACCTGGCGCAGACCCAGCGCGTCCCACCCCGTCCGCTCCCGCGCGTGCCAGTTGAAGAAGATCACCGCGATGAACCCCCACAGGATCAGCCCGCCCGCGATCTTCATCACCAGTCCGGCGATCAGCTGGTCGTCCAGCGCGCTGAGCCCCCACGTCCTGGGGAAGGCCTCGTACGCCGCGTACAGCGGCGAGCTCCCGAACGTCAGGAACGACGCCGGGATGGTCGGGGCGAGCGACTGGAGGAACAGGTAGACCATCTGCAGGGGCGGGCTGAGCGCGGGTCGTTCCGGGAGCGGAGAGAGCACCGGCCACCACATGACGATCGCCGAGCCGACGATCGCGACGTGCAGACCGAAGTGGGTCAACTCGGACCCGACCGAGGCGTTCACGACCTCGGGCCAGTGGGTGAACAGCAGCAGGCCGTTGAACACGGCCAGGGCGACGACCGGCCGCGTGAGGAACCCGAACACGGCCGCCACGGGCACCGGGCGGAGCAGCGACCGCCACATCCACGCGGGAACCCCCGCCACGAGCAGCGGGGCCGCCACGAGCGTGTAGACGAGGTGCTGCACCATGTGGGCCGAATAGAGACGCTGCTCGGCGAGGTCGTGCACCGGCCAGTCCGATGCCAGCACCAGCAGGGCCATCCCCGTCGTGAACAACACCGTTCGACGAGCTCGTTGCTCGCCGGCCGCGGGAACGTCGGCGGCGCGACGACGCCAGGCCACGAGGTAAGCACCCCACAACCCTCCGAGGAGGAGCCAGACGTCGGCGTGTGGATGCCAGCCGGGCATGTCAGTCGCCGAAGGTCCGGAACATCAGCAACACGAGGAGGTACAACGTGACGGCCCCCGCCAACCCCATGAGGAAGAAACGAGAGTAGGTCCGGCTGTCGAACTTCAGGTGCATGAACCACAACACCACCAGCGCGAACTTGATGAACGAGAACAGGAAGAGCAGCGGGATCAGGAGGCCGTTCTCGTGGATCCAATCGACGTAGTAGATGGCGACCTCGGCCGCCGTCACGAGGGCCAGGATGATCGCGATCCGGACGTACTCCCGAGTGCTCGGATGGCGGGCGTGGGTCCGCCGCCGGACCGCCATGCGTTCGGAGCGCTCGACCGACGGTTCCGTGGCCATCAGGGCCCCCCGTTCCCCGTGGGGATCAGGTACACGATCGTGAAGATGACGATCCACACGATGTCCACGAAGTGCCAGTACAACCCCACCATCTCGACCGTCTCCGCGCGTTCGGGCCCGAGGCGGCCGGCCAGCGACAAGAACACCAACGTCAGCAACATCAGGATGCCGACCGCGACGTGGGTCCCGTGGAACCCGGTGAGGACGTAGAACGACGAGCCGAACACGTTCGCGCTCAGCGTGAGGCCCTCGTCGTGGAAGAACGTGAACTCGTACACCTGGCCGCCCACGAACGTCGTTCCGAGCAGGGCGGTGGCCAGCAGCCACACACGCGAGCGCGCCACGTCCCCCCGCTGGATCGCGGCCAGGGCCAGGACCATCGTGAGCGAGCTCGCCAGCAGCACGAACGAGGACACCGACGTGTACGGGATGTCGAAGACGTCGTTCGGGAACGGGCCGGTGGTGCTGGCCCCCCGGTAGAGCACGTACGTCGAGATGAGGGCGCCGAACAGCAGACAATCCGAGGCCAGGAACAACCACATGGCCAGCTTGACGTTCGGAAGGCCGGTGCTCGTGGCGTGCTCCTCGACGACGAGGGGCCGATCGTCCGCGTGTTCGAGGGTCGCCATCAGGTCCTCACTCCGCCGAAGGCTCCAGGATCCAGCCGTAGAAGCCGGCCAGCGACACCACGAGGCCGACGCCGACCATCCACCAGCCGAAGATCAACCCGTACCCGATGAGCGGGAGCCCGAGCGAGGCGATCAGTGGGTAATACGAGGGCCCGGGCAGATGGATCCCGTGCCCGCCGTGGTCCGAGCCGTGGCCGTCGACGTCGCCGTGGCCGGGATCGCCGGACCCGCCCGCCGGGACGGGGACGACGCGCCCGCCGTGCGTCTCCGCGTATTTGCGGTGCCACACCTCGTCCAGGGCGTGGACCGTGGGGATCTCGTCGAAGTTGTGCTCCGGCGGCGGGGAAGACGTCAGCCACTCGAGGGTACGCGCGTCCCACGGGTCGGCGTCCATCTCCTTGGGCTTTCGGAAGCTGGCCACCGCATTGACGAGGAAGACGAGCACGCTCACGGCGATCAGGAATGCCCCGACCGTGGACACCGTGTTCCAGAACGTCAGGCCGAGCGACTCCGGGTAGCTCTGGATGCGCCTGGGCATGCCCTGGAGCCCCAGTACGTGCATCGGGCCGAACGTCATGTTGAAGCCGACCAGCATGATCCAGAAGTTCACCTTGCCGGCGCGTTCGGAGAGCATCCGGCCGAACACCTTCGGCCACCAGTAGTACATCCCGCCGAACAGCCCGAAGATCGCGCCGCCGAACAACACGTAGTGGAAGTGAGCGACGATGTAGTACGTGTCGGTTTGCTGGTAGTCGGCCGGGACGATGGCGTGCGACACGCCGGACAGGCCGCCGATCACGAACATCCCGATGAAACCGACGGCAAAGAGCATCGGCGTCGTGAACCGGATGTCTCCGCGCCACATCGTGCCGAGCCAGTTGAAGATCTTCACGCCGGTCGGCACTGCGATGATCATCGTGGAGATGCCGAACGCCGTGTTCGCGATCGGCCCCAGGCCCACCGCGAACATGTGGTGGGCCCACACGCCGAACCCGATGAAGCCGATGGCGATCCCGCTGAACACCACGAACTGGTAGCCGAACAGCGGCTTGCGCGAGAACACCGGCAGGATCTCCGACACGATGCCCATGGCCGGCAGGATCAGGATGTAGACCTCCGGGTGGCCGAAGAACCAGAACAGATGCTGCCAGAGGAGCGGCTCACCCCCCTGGGCCGGCAGGAAGAAGGTCGTGCCGATGGTCTGGTCGGCCAGCAGCATGATGAGCGCGCCGGCCAGGAT
>DATHVC010000007.1:0-2012 GCA_035461565.1 Actinomycetota bacterium | reverse complement strand
TCGGCCTCGTCGACCAAGGCCCGGTACCGCCGGTATCCCAGCAGCACCCCGACGGGACGACCGTGCCGCATCAGGAGCAGCTCACGACCCTCCGCCTCCCTGACGAGCTGGTGGAGGCGGGTCTTGGCCTCCGACAGCGGGATCATCTCGGGCTCCATACCACGAGCGTATCCGACCGATATTTCCACCACAATATCGACCGACAACTCGACCGTTTTCTAGGATGAGGCCCCGGCACGTGATCATGGCGCGATTCTCCGCCGTGTGTGCGCGAGCCCGGAGCCCCTGACTACACTGCTGCGGTACCCGGAAGGAGCCCCCATGGATCGGCTGCGCCGCCACCGGGATCATGGTCAGGAACCCGAGGAACCTCCGGCCGAACCGCCCGACCGCCTGCCGGCCGCGACCGACCAGGGGGAGCCGCCGCGGGCGGCGAACGGACGTGAGGAACGGCGCCGAGGTCGGGAGGGACGGATAGATCGCTCGCAGGACGGCTCGGATCTGTCCGTGGTGAGCCGCGGAACCAGGATCGAGGGCACCGTGGCGGCGGCCGGGTCGCTCCGCGTGGACGGAGACGTCAAAGGCAAGATCACCGCCGCCAAGGAGGTCTCGCTCTCCCCGGGAGGCCGGGTCGAGGCCAACATCGAGGCGACCGACATCACGCTTGGTGGTCAGGTCATGGGGAACCTCGAGGCGAAGGGCGACGTCTCGCTCCCGGCGGACAGCCGCCTGGACGGGAACATCCGCGCTCGGAACGTCCAGATCGGCGGCGAAGTCAAAGGCGACGTCGAGGGCCGGGGCACGGTCGAGCTCGGCCCCAGCGCCCGGGTCGAGGGCGACATCCGATCCAAGCGCCTCGCGATCGCGGCGGGAGCGGTCTTCATCGGGAGCTCGGCCATGGACGAGTCCGGCTGAAAGGCAGGGCCCGGAACCGGGGAGGCTCGCCGCGATGAAGATCGCCGAGGGAATCCACCGGATCGGCGGCAACAGCATCGTCAACTCGTATCTCGTCGAGGAGTCGGGCGAGGTGACGATCATCGACGCGGGGCTGTCCGGCCTCTACCGGGACCTCCCTCGCGAGCTGGCGGCCATGGGCCGGACCGTCGGTGACGTCCGCGCGCTCGTTCTCACCCACGGACACTCCGACCACATCGGCTTCGCGGAGCGCCTCCGCCGCGAGCGCGGCGTGCCCGTGTCGGTGCACGAGCTGGACGCCGCCCTGGCGCGTCGCGAGGTGCCGAACCCCGCGAAGGGCCTGGGCCCGATCAAGCTCGCCCCGCTGCTCGGGTTCCTGTGGTTCGGGATGTGGCACGGCGGGATCCGCACCACCAAGGTCCAGGAGGTCGCCACGTTCGGCGACGGCGCGACCCTCGACGTGCCGGGGAGCCCGCGCGTGATCCTGGTGCCCGGGCACACGCCGGGACACGCCGTGCTGCACATGCCGTCGCGCGGCGTGCTGTTCGCCGGGGACGCGTTCGCGACGTACGCGGTCACGACGGGGGATCGTGGCCCGCAAGTCGCGCCGTTCACGGCCGATGCGGCCGAGGCGGTGGCCTCCCTGTCTCGTCTCGAGGGCATCCCCGCCGACGTGGTACTCCCCGGACACGGCGACCCCTGGACCGAGGGTATCGACGAGGCGATCCGCCTGGTGCGCGAGCGGGCCGCCCCCGGCGCCGGATAACGCTCGGGGTCCGAGCCCGAGAACCGTTCGAGCGGCGGTGGTGCCAGCACCCTCGGGCCGCGTGGGGCCCCGCGCCGTGTCGGGGCGGGTCACCACGCTTTCCGGGCGGGTCGTGCCTGGCGCACAATCCACCTCAATGACGCGAACGAGCGGTCGCGTGGCGTGGGGGATCGCGGCGATGACGCCGTTGGTCGTGGCGGCGGCCGTGGTGATCTCGATCACGCTGCCGTGCGCCGAGTGTGACGAGGAGGGCGAGGCGTTCTTCCTCGTCCCGGGCGGGCTGGGGATCCTCGCCCTGTCGGCGGTGGGCGCCCTGATCGCCGTCCGGACG
>DATHVC010000006.1:0-1582 GCA_035461565.1 Actinomycetota bacterium | reverse complement strand
CGACGACGGCGTGACGTCCATGCACGACGCCACCGAAGGCGGCGTGATCGGCGGGCTGCTGGAGGTGGCCGACGCTTCGGGGGTCGGCCTGCGGATCGATCTCGCGAAGATCCCCGTTCGTCCCGAGGTTCGAGCCGTGTGTGAGCACACCGGCATGGATCCCTACGTCGCGATCTCGGAGGGGACGTTGATCGCGACGGTCGTGCCCGGCCGCGCGGACGCGTTCCTCGCGGCGCTGGGCGTCGCCGGGATCGACGCCGCGGCGGTCGGCGAGGTCACGGAGCGCTCGGACGGGCGAGTGCTGGTCACCGACGAGGGTGAGCGGATGGTCGAACACCCGGGGCTGGATCCGTTCTGGGGGGCGTTCGGCGCCTGGGCGGCGGAGGCGGCGGGCATCGCGCGATCCGGCTGAGTCATCCGGATCGGCCCCGTCGGTCGGCGAACTCCTCGGCCAGCAGGGCGAACCGAACGTGGTCGCGCCAGCGGCCGCCGATCTTGAGGTACCGAGGCGAATACCCCTCCCGACGAAAGCCGAGCCGCTCGACGAGCGCGATGGAGCGCACGTTCCCCGGCTGGACGTTGGCCTCCACGCGGTGCAGGCCGATCGGACCGAAGGTCTCCCGCAGCACCAGCCGCAGCCCGTGCGTCATGTGGCCCCGCCCGTCGAATGGGACGAACGCCGAATACCCGAGGTAGGCGCTCCGGAACGATCCGAGCACGATCTGGCCCAGGGTGGCAATCCCGGCCATGGCGCCGTCGTCCTCGCGCACGATGAGGAACACCGCCTCGGTGGGAGCGTCGGCCCGCGCCAGGAGATCCGAGAAACGCTCCGCGGTGTCGGGGAGATCGGTCCACGGCCGGTGGAGGGAGCGGCTGGCCCGAACGCGTTCCAGGAACTCGCCCTCGTCGTCGACGGCCAGTCGGCGGATCCGGACCTGGGCCGTTCGGGGCTCGCGGGATGCGCTCGTCACGGGCGACACGCTACCGCCCGCGGGCCCCGGGACGGCGAGCGGGTAGGGTTGCCGCCGTGGACGTGGTGACGGTCGGGGACGTGATGCTCGACGTGCGCGTGGAGGCGCAGGCCCTCGAGGAGGGCGGCGACGTCCACGGGCGGGTGCTCGTCCGGCCGGGCGGGAGCGCGTGCAACGCCGCCGTGTGGGCGGCGGCCGCGGGTGCCCGGGCGCGGGTGCACGGGCGGGTCGGGTCAGACACCGCGGGTGCGCTGATCCGAGACGAGCTCGCCCGTCGAACGATCGAACCCGCCCTGGTGGTCGACGAGGAGGCCGACACCGGCACGATGCTCGTCGTGCACGAGCCGGGCGAGCGGTCGATGGTGGCCGACCGGGGAGCCAACGCCCGTTTCTCGCCGGAGGATCTTCCGGAGCGGATCGAGGGCAGCGCGGTGCTCGTCTCCGGCTACCTGCTCCTGTTCGAGCCGACCTTCCGGGCCGCCAAGGCGGCGCTCGACCGAGCGAACGCGAAGTTCCTCGCCGTCGACGCGGCCTCGTGGCCACTCGTGCGCGACTTCGGGCCGGATCGGTTCTTCGAGGCCACCGCCCGGGCGGACGTGTTGCGGCTGAAC
>DATHVC010000005.1:0-6206 GCA_035461565.1 Actinomycetota bacterium | reverse complement strand
GGGCCCGGCCGACGAGGTCGGCCTGCTCACGTTCGTGGATCGACCGCCGGCCGGTGGCGGGGCTCGCGCTCGCCGGCCGGGACACCAGCCGTGCCTCCAGGCCGAGACGTTCGCGCAGGTTCCGAACGACGAACCGGCCCGCGCCCATGTTCTCCGGCTCCTCCTGCGCCCAGACGAGCTCGGCGCCGTCGCCCGGGCCGATGGCCTCTCGAAGCTCCTCGACCGGGAACGGTGCGCATCGCTCCAGCCGGAGCAGTCGCGCGTGCGCCGAACGCTCGCTCCGGGCGCGGTCGAGCTCGTAGAACAGCTTGCCCTGGCACAGAACGATGCGGCCGGGCGCCGCCACCTCTTGCGGATCCGGCAGAACCGGGCGGAACGCCCCGGTCTCGAGCTCGGCGGCGTCCGCGGCGCTCGCCTCCAGCCGCAGGAGCGACTTCGGCGTGAGGACCACCAGCGGCCGGAGGTCGTCCCGTCGAGCCTGGCGGCGAAGGAGGTGGAAATACTGCCCGGCGGTCGACGGCACCGCGACCTCCAGGTTGTTGTCGGCGACCAGGTCGAGGAACCGTTCGAGCCGGGCGCTCGAGTGTTCGGGCCCCTGACCCTCGTATCCGTGGGGGAGGAGAAGCACCAGGCCGCTTCGCTGACCCCACCGCTCCTCGGCGGCCACGACGTACTGGTCGATCACGATCTGGGCGCCGTTGACGAAGTCGCCGAACTGCGCCTCCCACACGACGAGCGCGTCGGGGTTCGCCACCGAATAGCCGTATTCGAACGCCAGCGCGGCGAACTCCGACAGGAGGCTGTCGTAGATCCACGCCTGACCCTGGCCGTCGGCGAGGTGCCGGAAGGGGAAATGCGGCCGCCCCGTCTCGTAGTCCACGAGCACGGCGTGCCGCTGGCTGAACGTGCCCCGCCGCGTGTCCTGACCGGTCAGCCGGACGGAGGTGCCCTCGAGCAGGAGTGTGCCGAACGCCAGCGCCTCGGCGGTGGCCCAGTCGACCCGGCCATCTCGCAGCGCCGCGGCGCGCCGCTCGAGCAGGCGAGCCAGCTTGGGGTGGGGGGTGAACCCGTCGGGGAGAGCCAGGATGCGGGCGAGGGTGCGGTCCAACCGATCGCGCGTCACCCCCGTCGGGACCGAGTCGGCCGGGCCGGTCCCGCGCCCGGGCGACCGCGGTCGCGACGGCCATCGGCGGTCGCCGCCGCCGTCCACGGCCCGGCCCAGGCGATCCGTGCGCTCACGGAACGATCGCTCGGCGTCCTCGCCGGACACGACCCCTCCGGCGGCCAGGCGCCTCGCATATCGCTCGCGGATCGAGGGCCGCTGCTCGATCCCGCGATACATCAGCGGCTGGGTGAACGAGGGTTCGTCGGCCTCGTTGTGGCCCCATCGCCGGTAACACCACAGATCGATCACCACGTCGGTGTGGAAGGCACGCCGGAACTCCACGGCCAGCCGGGCGGCGCGGACGCCGGCCTCGGGATCGTCGCCGTTGACGTGGAACACGGGCGCCTGGACCATCTTCCCCACGTCGCTCGGGTAGACCGTGGAACGGCCGTGTTCGGGTTCGGTCGTGAACCCGAGCTGGTTGTTGACGATGACGTGCACGGTGCCGCCCGTGTGGTAGCCGGGGAGCTGGGACAGGTGGAAGGTCTCGGCGACCACTCCCTGCCCCGCGAATGCCGCCTCGCCGTGGATCAACAGCGGCAGGACCGAATCGGTGTCGTCAGCCCCCGAGAGATCGAGCCGCGCCCGGGCCATGCCCTCCACGACGGGGTCCACCGACTCGAGGTGGCTTGGGTTCGAAGCCAGGGTGAGCTCGACGACGTTGCCCGACGGGGACGAGTGCCGGCCGGTGGCGCCCAGGTGGTACGCGACGTCACCCGACCCCTCCACCGACAACGGATCCGGGTCCTCCTCGAAGCCGCGGAAGATCTCTCCGTGGTCGACGCCGAACACGTTCGCGAGCACGTTCAGCCGGCCGCGGTGCGCCATGCCGGCCACGACCTCCGTGACCCCACCGTCGGCCGCGGCGTCCAGGGTGGCGTGGAGGATCGGGATCAAGGACTCGGCGCCCTCGAGGGAGAACCGTTTGTGCCCTCGATACCGGGTGTGGAGGAACCGTTCCAGCGCCTCGGCCTCCGTCAGCGCCTCCAGGACGCGGCGGCGCTCCTCCGGCTCGAGCTCGCCCCGGCGCCCTTCGACTCGCTCCTGGATCCACACCTTGCGCTCGGGGTCCTGGAGGTGCAGGTATTCGATGCCGAGCGTGCCGCAGTACGTGTCGCGCAACACGTCCCAGATCTCCTGGAGCGCGGCCTCCCGCAAGCCGGCGAGCCCGTCGGCCGGGAACCGGCGGTCCAGGTCCCAAATCGAGAAGCCCCACGTGGCCGGGTCGAGCTCGGGGTGTGTGGGTGGCGGCGTCGAGGCGAGGGGATCGAGATCGGCGATGAGATGCCCGCGGACCCGGTACGCGTTGATCAGCCGGAGCACGCGCGCCTGGCGTTCGACCGCGGCGGGCGAGCCTTCCCGCGGCCGTCGGTCTTCGCCCCAGTGGATCGGCCGCGTCGGGATGTCGAGGGCGTCGAAGATCTCTCCGTAGAAGCGGTGTTCGCCGAGCAGGAGCTCGTGCACGTGTGCCAGGAGCTCGCCGCTCTCGGCGCCCTGGATCACACGGTGGTCGTAGGTGCTCGTGATCGTGACGACGGAGGAGACGCCGAGCTCCGCCAGGACGGCCGGGTCGGCGCCGTGGTACTCGGCGGGCAGGCCGATCGCGCCGACCCCGAAGATCGCGGCCTGGCCGGGCATGAGCCGCGGGACGGACTGCACCGTGCCGATCGTTCCCGGGTTCGTGATGGTGATGGTGGCGCCCGAGAGCTCGTCCGGTGACGACCTTCCGGCCCGGGCTCGCTCGACGACGTCGTCGTAGGCGCCCCGGAAGGCGGCGAAGTCCAGCGTGTCGGCCCGGCGGATGGTCGGGACGAGCAACAGACGCGATCCGTCGCGGCGTCGGACGTCGACGGCGATCCCCAGGTCGATGTGCGCGTGGCGGGTGACGACCGGCCGTCCGTCCACCACTCCGAACGTGCGACGCATCGCCTCCGACTCGGCGACCGCCCGGACGATGGCGTACGAGATCAGATGCGTGAACGAGACCTTCCTTTCGCCCGCATCCTTGCGGTGCCGGTTCAGCAGACGGCGGTTGAGCTCGAGCAACTTCGCGGGGATGGTCCGGAAGGACGTCGCCGTCGGAACCCCCAGGCTCGCCTCCATGTTGCGGGCCACGAGGGCGCCCGCGCCCGTGAGCGGCGTGGCATCGTCGTCCCGGGGCGCCGGATTCGGCGGCGGGCGACCCCCGTCGCGCTCGAAGAACGCCCGCCAGGCCGGGTCGACGGACGCCGGATCCTCGAGGTATCGCTCGCGGAGCTCGTCGACGAACCCGGCGTTCGGGCCGAAGGCCGAGCGGTCGGTTCTGCCTGCGTCGGGGGTGCCCACGATGCATCTCTACCCAGATCGGGCCCCCGGCCGTCATCCGGACGGAGCGGATTCGCCGGCCACCGACCACGCCCGCCAGGTGATCTCCGCGATCGTGTGCTGGCCGCGCAGGCTCGGGTGGAAATAGTCGAGCCGGCTGACCTCCGCGGTCGTGAACTCGTGCCCGTACAGGGCGTAGTGGTCGAAGACGCACCGGGGGTAGGCGGAGCACACATCGGCCAGGACGTAGTTGAAGGCCAGCTGTCGGACGAAGACGTGGAACCGGTCCCGGGGTGTGTTCGCCGGGTCGAGCATCGACGGGCAGGTCCTGCCGAGCCGCCAGAACGAGCTCGCGACCGGGTCGTTGCGATACAGGAGCCACAGCCGGTGGACGTTGGGGATGCTCGCCACGTACACGCGACCTTCGGGGAGACCGTCGGCCAGGACGGCCATCGCCGTCTCGAGATCCGACCGGAACTCGCCGAGGGAGGTCATCCGCTCGGGGGAGGGGGCGCACAGGTCGTTCGCCCCGAGGAGGAACGTCACGATCTCGGCTCCGCGGCCCACCACGCGGCGAGCCTGTGCCGGGGCGTCGGCTATGGTGGCGCCGGCCGCGGCGACGTTGAGCTCCCGTGGCCACGGCCACGGCCGGGCGCGGATACGGCGTTCGTAATGGCTGGAGAGCCCGTCGAGCGGGTTGAACCCGGTGCTCCACGACAGGCTGGGGTGGTCGCCGTACCAGCCGGCCGCGTTGGTGGCCCGCGTGATCGAGTCCCCGATCGCGGCGATCGTCACCGGCTCGGGATCGGCGGCCGGCGCCCAGGGCGCGGAGGCCGGCGCCCCGAGGACGGCGGCCGCCGCCGCTGCCAGGAGGACAGACGCGACGCCCGGGGTGGCGGGCACGGCTGCGGTCAGTGGAGCTCTTCGAGCTCCTTCTTGGTCACGTCGCTGGGCAACTTTCCGAGGATGATCATCGCCAGGACCTCGTCCGTGGTCACGTCTCCTTTGTTCACCGTGCCCACGAGGCGCCCCTGCAACATGACGCTGATCCGGTCCGACAGGTCGAACACGTCGTGGATGTCGTGGCTGATGAGGAAGATGCCGATCCCTTCCTCCTGGAGCTGGCGGATCAGCCCGCGGACCTGGGCCGTCTCGGCAGGGCCGAGCGCCGCCGTGGGCTCGTCCATGATCAGGATGCGGGCGTTGAAGTGGACGGCTCGCGCGATCGCCACCGACTGGCGCTGGCCGCCCGACAACGACTGCACGGGGGTCACGAAGTTGGTGAACTTCGGGTTGAGCCGGCTCATCAGCTTCCGGGTGGCGTCCTCCATCGCGCCGCTGTCGAGGTTGCCGAGGCGTGTCGTCACCTCGCGGCCGAGGAACACGTTCCCCGGCGCGTCGATGTTGTCCGCCAGCGCGAGCGTCTGATAGATGGTCTCGATCCCGAGCTCCTTCGCGTCCAGCGGCGTCTCGATGGTCACCGGCTCGCCGTTGATGAGGATCTCGCCGGAGTCCGCCGGATGCGCCCCGGACAACGTCCGGATGAGCGTGGTTTTTCCGGCGCCGTTGCCTCCCACGAGGCCGACCACCTCGCCGGGGTACAGGTCGACGGTGACGCCGTCGACCGCGTGCACCCCGCCGAACGCGACACGGATGTCTCGCAGCTCCACGAGCGGCGTACCGGATCGATCGATCACCGGGCGCTCCTCCGGCGGACGATCGTGTCCAGCGTCACGGCGATGACCAGGACGATGCCGACGACGACGTCCTGGAGCGGCGCCTCGACCCCCATCAGGACCATGCCGGACACGAGCGACTGCATGACGAGCGCGCCGAGCACGGCCCCGGCGATCGTTCCGATGCCGCCGGTGAACGAGGTGCCGCCGATCACGGCCGCCGCGATGACGTTCAGCTCCATCCCGGTCCCCAGGCTGCTCACGGCGGCGTTCAGCCGGGCGATCTGCACCGCGGCCGCCAGCCCGACCAGGAGCCCCATCAACGTGAACGTCTTGACGATCGTGCCCTTGGTCTTGATGCCGGCGAGCTCGGCCGCCTCGGGGTTGCCGCCGATGCCGTAGACGTAGCGTCCGAACCGCCGGCGCGTGGCGATGAAGGTCATCACCACGGCCACGCCGAGCGCGATCAGCACGGGGATCGCCAGCCCCTGCGAGATGTTCGTTCCGGGCGGCAGGCCACGCTGCTCGACGACCCGTTCGGGCAGGTAGTAGCGGTTCAGGAACCAGATCGCGGCGAGGACGGCGCCGCACGAGACGATGCCGAGCGCGGTCTCCGCCCACATCGGCCGCAGCCGGAACCCGTAGCGGGCGCGCTGCCGGCGCTTCATCAGCTGGAGCGCCACGATGCCGACGCACGCGAGGATCCCGACCACCCAGCTCCACGTCCCGCCGATGGTGCCCTGGGAGCCGCCGCCCAGCAGCCGGAAGTTCGAGTCCATGGGGGCGATCGTCTGTCCGCTCGCCACGCGCCAGGCCAGTCCTCGCCACACGAGGAACCCGCCCAGCGTCACGATGAACGACGGGACACCGATGTAGGCGACGATCACGCCCTGGAACGCCCCGACGGCCGCGCCGAGCGCGAGGCCGAGGAGCAGGGCGATGACCCAGGTGGCCGGATGGTCGAACCGCAGGACCTCCGGCAGGAAGTCGTGCTGCACGGCGCCCATCACCATCCCGACGACCGCCATCACGGCCCCGACCGACAGGTCGATGTTCCTCGT
>DATHVC010000004.1:0-7771 GCA_035461565.1 Actinomycetota bacterium | reverse complement strand
CGCGGCTTGAACGGCTCGCGCAGCATCGAGGACGACCCGTCGCCGCCTCGGCCGCCTCGTGCGAAGACCGTCACCTCGTCCACGAACCCCATCGCCCGATTGTGGCCGAAACGGGGACGGTCGCGGCATCATGGCGGCATGTCGGCTCCGGTCACCGTGTGGCGTGTCGAGCTCGACGCCGGCGGCTCGTTCGACGAGGTCCGGGGGTCGCTCTCGCTGAGCGATGACGCCGTGGTCTTCACTCCCAGGGACGATCCCGACCGGGGGCGGCGCTACCCCCTGCGCGAGGTCGAGCGGGTCCGGCGGTTGCTGGGCTCCCCGGTCCTGATCCTGGTGCGAGCCACCACTCACGGGCAGCGGCGCACGGCGTTCTACTTCGTGCCTCCGCCGCCGCTGGAGGCCCCGGAGGCCCCCGAACGCCCGTCGCTCCTCGGCGTCCGAGGTGGCGGCCGCCGGAGGTCCCGCCGGAAGAACGTCAGCTACCTCGGATACATGAACCGGGAGAAGAAGCCGCTCGTCCGGGAGTGGCAGCGACGCATCGGGCGGGCCGCGGCGGCGGCCCGGGCGAACGGCGCCTAACCGGCCGCGTCGACGGACGCCATCCGGCGCCTGCGCGAGCTGTGGAACCGCACGGTGCCGTCGAGCGTGGCGAACAGCGTGTCGTCGCTCCCTTTGGCCACGCCGCGGCCGGGGTGGATCTTCGTCCCCCGCTGGCGCACGATGATCGAGCCGGCGGTCACCTCCTGACCGCCGAACGCCTTCACGCCGAGCCGCTTGGACTCGGAATCGCGACCGTTGCGGGACGACCCGCCGCCCTTCTTGTGCGCCATAACGAGTCCGAGGGTACCAGCCGGGGCCCGCTCGTTACCCGGCGGAAGCCTCGTTCTGGTCCTCCTTCGGCGTCTGGACCGGGTCCTCCTTCTCGGCCTCGTCGCCCGCCGCGGCCTTGGTCCCGCGTTTGGCCGGGAGCTTGACCTCGGCGATCTCGAGCAGCGTCATGAGCTGCCGGTGGCCCTGGCGCCGCGCGTACCCGGACTTGTTCTTGTACTTGAAGACGTTGACCTTGTCGCCTTTCTGCTCGCCGAGGCGTTTGGCCGTGACCACGGCCCGCTCGACCTCCTTGCCGACGTGGGTCTTGCCGTCGTCGTCCACCACCAGCAGCGGGTGCAGGGTCACCGTGTCGCCGTCGTCGTGCAGGTATTCCACCTCGATGATGTCCCCGGGCTTGACCTTCTGTTGTTTCCCGCCCGTCCTGATCACCGCGTACATCGTTCCTCCTCCCAGGCCGCCGTCCGACATCCGATGGCCGGCGGCGCGAGTCAGTTCACGTCGTAGGTCACGATCAGGCCCCGACCCTCGCAGGTGGGGCAGGTCTCGGAGAACGCATCCAGCAGTCCACCAGACACCCGCTTCCTCGTCACCTCGAGCAGGCCGAGCGGGCTGATGTCGAAGACCTGGCTCCGGGACTTGTCCTGGGCCAGGGCCTCCTTCATGGCGTCGATGACCTTGCTCTTGTTCTGCTCGAGGAGCATGTCGATGAAGTCGATCACGATCATCCCGCCGATGTCGCGCAGGCGCAGCTGTCGGGCGATCTCGCGCGCCGCCTCGACGTTCGTGTTGACGACCGTCTCCTCCAGGTTCGACTTGCCGACCGCCTTCCCGGTGTTGACGTCGATCACGGTGAGGGCCTCGGTGCGTTCGATGATCAGATAACCGCCCGAGGGCAGCCACACCTTTCGGTCCAGTCCCTTGTGGATCTGCTCCACGATGTGGAACTCCTCGAACACCGGGAGGGGGCCGGTGTGGAGCCGGACCTTCGCCAGCAGGTCCGGAGCCACGGCCCGCAGGTAGTCGGTGATCAGCTCGTAGACCCGCGGCGAGTCCGTGACCAGCTCGCGGTACTCCTCGTCCGTGAACAGGTCGCGCACGGCGCGAACGGTGAGCTCGGGCTCCTCGTAGAGGATCGACGGCGCCTTGGATCGTTTGGCACGCTTCTCGATCGCCTTCCACTCCTCGAGCAGACGCGCGAAGTCGGCCGCCAGCGCTTCTTCGGTGGCGCCTTCGGCGGCCGTGCGGACGATCAGGCCGTGTTCGTCCGGCTTGATCCCTTTGTAGATGCCCTTGAGGCGGCGCCGCTCGGCATCGGGCAAACGCCGGCTGATGCCGGTCACGTTCGAGTTCGGGGCCAGGACCAGGTAGCGGCCCGGCAGCGACAACTGCGCCGTCAGCCGGGCCCCCTTGCCGCCGATCGGATCCTTCGTCACCTGCACGAGCACCGACTGCCCGCTCTTCAGGACGTGTTCGATCCGTGGTGGCGCGCCTTCCAGGTCCTCCGGCGACCAGTTCACCTCACCGGCGTAGAGGACGGCATTCCGTCCCCGGCCCACGTCCACGAACGCCGCCTCCATGCCGGGCAGCACGTTCTGCACCTTCCCCAGGTACACGTTGCCCACCATCGAACGAGCGCCGCGGCGCGTGACGTAGTGCTGAACCAGATCGCGACCCTCGAGCACCGCGATCTGATCGCGCTCGCCGTGTTCGGTGATGGCCATCAACTTGTCGGTGACCCGTTCGATCGCGGGCGTGACGTCGCGGCGCCGACGGACCTGCCGGCTCTGCCGCTGACGTTTCAGCCGGGTGGACGCGGGTGGCTCCTCCGCCTTGACGGCTCGACGCGATCGTCCCGGAGACTCCTTGGCGTCCTCCTCCACCTTGGCCCGCGCCGCGGTCCTCGTCGCTCGAGGCCTCCCCTCCGCTTTCGGCTCTTTGCCCGCGCCGCTCCTCGTCCTGCCGGCCGGACGGTCGGCCTCCGCGGTGCCGGCCGGGCGACGGCGAGTCCGAGGCCTCGCCGGCCGAACCTCGGCGTCCGTCGACTCCTCCTCGGCCACGGCCGAGTTTTCGCCGGCGTCGTCGTCCGCGGCGGTCTCGGCCGCGGACGAGCCCGATCGCCGACGCCCCCCTCGGCGGCGGCGCCGGCGTGCCGGCTGCGGCTGGCCTTCGGCCAACTCCGTCGTATCGGCTGCCTCGGTGGGCTCGGCCGCGTCATCCGCCGGCTCCGTATCTCCCGCGACCTCGGATGCGCCGCTCGTCCGGCCGCGACCGCTGCGTCCTCGGCCTCCCCGGCGGCGCCGGCGCCTGGTCGCGGACGGCGCCGAACCGTCGGCGCGTTCGTCGTCGGTCCGCTCGCTCGCGTCGATCGTCGCCGTCGCCACCCGGGCCACCTCCCCGGGCTGGGCGTCCAGGTCGACCTCGGGTTCGGTCCCCGTGGCGGTCGCGGTGCCGCGGACTCGGGACGAACCTCCCCGTCCCCGGCCACGGCCACCACGGCGTCGCCGGGCCCGCGGGGCGCCGTCGGTTCGACTCGTGGAACCCGACGAGTCCTCCGAGTCCGACCGTTCGTCGACCGGCGATGGCCGACCGTGGTCGGTGGCCGCCGGTGCGGTCTCCTCCGTCATGTTCGCTCCCTTCGTTCCTCGGGAGACGACGGCCGGGACCGCCCGGTAAGGGTCCTCGCAGCGAGCGACACGGAGGACGGCGTCGGGCCGTCCCGGTCCTCGATGGGCAGGCGCGGGGCGACCTCGTCGCCGGGCGCCTGCGGCGCTGGATTGCGCACGCGGAAACCCTGTCCTCGGGCGGGTCGCCCGACCGCGGCTCGCCGGGCCGAAGCCCGGGGCCGGCGGGGCCGGCGGCCTCGCCGCCTCACACCTCGCCTCGCCTAGTGGCCCCAGTGGCCGCAGGCGCGGCGGGCAAGTTCCCGGCCAGCATAACGGGTGAACGGTGGAGCGCACGCAGGGTGGGCACGCGCCGACGACGGCCCCGTATCGGCCGGACGGGGCCTGCGCCGCGGTCGTACTAGTGCATCCCGGCCACACGGATATCGGCCCGAGGCCGCTTCGGAACCGGACGGGCGCCTGATACCGCCCCGGGTGGCGGGACTGGGACACTTCTGGCCGTGATGGCGCCGGACCTGCTTCCCCGTGCCGCGGACACGCGCGTTCGCGTCCTCGTGGTGGACGACACCGCGGGATTCCGCGAGTCGTTGCTGTCGCTGCTCGACGCGGGGAACCTCTTCGTGATCGGCGAGGCCAACTCGGGCGTCGAGGCGCTGGACCTGATCCCCGAGCTCGAACCCGACGTCGTCTTGATGGACGTGCGGATGCCCGAGATGGACGGCATCGAGACCACCCGACTGCTCAAGGAGCGGTTTCCCAAGGTCGGCGTCGTGGCCCTGTCCGGGCACGAAGATCAGGAGATCGTTCGCGAGATGCTCGTTGCCGGCGCCTCGGGATACGTGCTCAAGGACTCCGACGGCGACGACATCCTGAACGCGGTTCGCAAGGCGGCCGAAGGCGGCGGGGTGCTCTCGCCCACCGTGACCCCGCGCGTCATCGAGGAGCTCAGCGAGGCGCTCGAGCGCGAACGGCGCCGGACTCGGGAACTCGAGGCGGCCAGGGAAGCCTTGATGGAGCGATCGGCCAGGCGGCACGATCTGCTCGCCCGGCTCTCCCACGAGCTCCGCACTCCCGTCACGGTGATCCTCGGGGTCGCCCAGACGCTCGAGAAGGGCCGGGTCACGCCGGAGCAGCAGAGCGAGCTTCTCCCGCGCCTGGTTGCGCGGGCCCAGGACCTGGCGCGGCTCGTGGAACGTTTCGAGCTGACCGTGGACGCCGCCCTGACGGAGCAGGTGGACGTCGCCGAGGTGGCCCGCGAGGTGGCGAACTCGGACCCGCGGGTCCATGTCCGGTCCGCCGCCCGGCTGCCCGCGGCCCACCTGAACCGGGCCGTGGCGCAACGGGTGTTGGAGGAGCTGGTGGACAACGCCCGCCGCTTCTCGCCGGAGGACGCTCCGATCGACGTCGACATCAGCCTCGGGGCCGACCGGATCGACGTCCGGGTGATCGACCGCGGCGACGGCATCTCCGACCACGAGCGCGAGCGCATCTTTGGACCGCTGGAGCAGATCGAAGACGTCAACCGCCGGGTCCACCAGGGAGCCGGCCTGGGGCTGGCGCTGGCGCGAACGGCCGCGCGGGCCATGGACGGTGATGTGGTCCTGGAGGCTTCGAGCCCCCAGGGCTCGACCTTCCTCTGGACGATCGCGCTCGAAGACGCGTAGCCGCCCGCCGCTCAGGTGAAGCGGCGCATGTGGACGTTCAGCAGGATCCCGATCGCCGCGCAGTTGACCAGCAGCGAGCTGCCGCCGTACGAGACGAACGGCAGCGGGATGCCGGTGATCGGCATGATCCCGACGGTCATCCCGACGTTCACGAAGATCTGCAACGCGAGCATCGAGGCAACGCCCGCTGCCAGGAACGTCCCGAACGCGTCCTTGGACAACGACGCGATCCGGAACGCCCGCCAGGCGACGATGCCGTACAGACCGAGCAGGGTCATCGCGCCGACGAACCCGAACTCCTCGCCCACTACGGTGAAGATGAAGTCGGTGTGCTGCTCGGGCACGAAGTCGAGATTGGTCTGGGTCCCCTGGAGGTAGCCGAGGCCGAACAGGCCCCCGGACCCGATCGCGATCTCGGCCTGCTCCCGGTTGTGCAACGCGTCCTCGCTGACGTTCACCGGATCCAGGAACGCCCGGAGGCGTTCGAGCTGGTACTCGCGGACGAGGCCGACCTGGAACCCCGCGAAGATCAGCACGATCGCGGTCAGCGCGAGCAGCGCCAGGTAGCGGGATCGAGCGCCGGTCACGACAAGGATTCCGACCAGGATGGCCGCGAAGACGATCGACGACCCCAGGTCCGGCTGGAGGAACACGAGCACGGCCGGAAGCGCGGCGATGCCCGTGGCCCGGAACACGTCTCGGAGCGTGAGGTCGCCTCGGATCTCGGACAGGAACGCCGCGAGCATCACGATCACCGCGAGCTTGGCGACCTCCGAGGGCGCGAGCTGGAAGCCGAATAGCTCGAACCACCGCTGTGACCCACGGACCGAGGTGCCGAGGGGGGTCCGCACGAGGAGCAGGAGCACGATGGACGCCGCGTAGATCATCCCCGCGTACACCTTGAGGAACCGGTAGTCGAAGCTGGCCGCGCCCAGGACCACGATCGCGCCGAGCGCGGCGAACGTGAGCTGGCGCTTCACGAACCGACCGGGGTCGAGACCGACCGCCTCGAGCGACTGGTGGGTCGACGAGTAGATCGCGAACACCCCGATGACGGCGAGGAGGACGACGGCCCCCACCAAGACGGGATCGACGTGGCGGATGGGCCGGCGTTCGAGTGCGTACGCTTTGCCCGCGACGAGGTCCATCAGTCCGTCCCCGCCACGGCGGCCTCGTCCCCCAGGCCCGCGAACGAATACTCCAGCCCGTACAACCCTTCGATGATGCGGCGAGCGATCGGCGCCGCTGTGGTCGAGCCGTGGCCGCCCTGCTCGACCAGCGCCACGATCACGTGGCGCTCCCCCTGGGCCTCGGTCATCGCCGCGAACCAGGAGTAGTCCTGTTTCGGATCGACCTCGGCCGTCCCCGTCTTGCCCGCGACGTCCACCAGTCCGAACGGGAACCCGGCGAAGGCGCCCGCGGCGGTGCCGTACCGCACGGTTCCGCCGAGCGCTTCGCGAACGTACGTGATGTGCTCGGGGTCGAACGCCTTGAGCTTGCGGCACCGCGGTTGGTACTCGCGGAGCGGTTGGCCCGAGATCGAGTCGACGACCTGGTCCAACAGATGCGGCGTGCACATCTTTCCGTCGTTCATCAGCCCCGCGAAGGCCGTCGCGAGCTGGAGCGGCGTGACGAGCGTGTCGCCCTGGCCGATCGACATCAGGACGAAGTCGCCCGGGAACCAATCGCCGTCGGGGAACGCGTCCGGGTTGGACTCGTGGACCTCCCGTTTCCATGCCGCGTCGGGGACCCGCCCGTCCTGCTCGAACGGGAGGTCCACGCGCGTGATGCCTCCGAAGCCCAGCGCGCGGAGGTCTCGCTGGAGCGGTTCGCGAGGCGACTCGTCATCGTTGCCTTCGATGCCGTCGGCCCACGGCGGGGGGTAGAACAGCCGCCAGTATTCGTATCCAGTCGGGTAGAAGACCGTGTCGCAGGAGTCGGCGAGCGCTCGCGCCACGTTCATGTACCCGAGATCGGCCGAGGTCCAGTTGTTGAACACGTACCGAACGGCGTCGGGGTTGTTCTCGTCGAACGGCGCCGTCCAGCTCGGCGGACAGTCGTATCCGCGGTCGATGTTCAGGATCTGCTCGTTCGTGTTCTCGCCCCTGCGGGTCAGGGCCGACAGGACGATCCAGGGTTTGTAGGTGGACCCCGGCGGATACTCGCCCGCGATGGCGCGGTTGAGCAGTGGCGTGCCCTTGCTCTCGCCGAATCGGCGGTCGAACTCGGCCGTCGACATGCTCCGCGTGAACAGCGACGGCTGGAACGTCGGCAGCGACGCCATGGCCTCGATCCCCCCGGAGTCGGGGTTGATCACGATCACGGCTCCGGCATCCGCCTCGTAGTTCCGGGCGGTGTTCTCGTCGTAGATCGTCCGGGCGTGTTGCATACCCAGCCGCAGGCTCTCCTCGGCCAGGCGCTGGGTGTCCGCGTCGATCGTGAGATGGACGTCGTTGCCGCGCACCGGTTTCTGGCTCCCGATCGGCCGGATGGTCTCTCCGAGGGAGTTGACCAGGTACTTCTCGATGCCCGGCGTCCCGACGAGCTCGTGTTCGTAGATGGCCTCGATCCCGGCCACGCCGACGATGTCTCCCGGCTCGTAGTCGGCGAACTCCGGGCTCTCCAGCTTCTCCTCGGAGACCTGGCCGAGGTAGC
>DATHVC010000003.1:0-3658 GCA_035461565.1 Actinomycetota bacterium | reverse complement strand
GGCGAGCTCCCGCCGGGAACTACTCCACCGTGACGCTCTTGGCCAGGTTCCTGGGCTGATCGACGTCGCAGCCGCGGAGCTTCGCCACGTGATAGGCCAGGAGCTGGAGCGGGGGCGTCACCACCACGGGGGAGAGCAGCTCGGGCACCTTCGGCACGAACAGGACCTCGTTCGCCACCGTACCGATCGCGGCATCCCCTTCGCTTGCCACCGCGATGACCTTGGCTCCCCGGGCCCGCACCTCCTGGATGTTCGAGAGCATCTTCGGATACACGTGGCAGTCCGTCGCCACGGCCACGACCGGCACCCCTTCTTCCACGAGCGCGATCGGACCGTGTTTCAGCTCGCCCGCGGGATACCCCTCCGCGTGCACGTAGCTGATCTCCTTCAGCTTCAGGGCCCCCTCGAGCGCGGCCGGGTACCCGGTGTGTCGTCCGATGAACAACACGTCCGTGGCCCGATGGATGTCGCGGGCGATCTCCTGCACCTGGGCGTCGAGCCCGAGCGTGCGCGACACCTGTCCGGGAAGCTCCCGCATCCGCTCGACGACCTCCCCGATCTCGGCCGGGAAGAGCGGTCCGCGCACCTGCGCGAGGTAGAGCGCCACCAGGTGCAGCGCCACCATCTGCGTGGCGAACGTCTTCGTGGCGGCCACGCCCACCTCCGGACCCGCGTGCGTGTACATCACGGCGTCGGCCTCGCGGGCGAGCGACGACGCCACCGTGTTCGTCACCGCGAGCACCCTCGACCCCTGTCGGGCTGCGTGGCGCGCCGCCTCCAGCGTGTCGATCGTCTCGCCCGACTGGCTCACCGCCAGCGTCAGCGTGTCCGGGCCGAGCACCGGGTCGCGGTAGCGGAACTCCGACGCGATGTCGATCTCGACGGGCAGCCGGGTCCAGTGCTCGATGGCGTACTTCGCCACCAGCCCCGAGTGGAACGCCGTCCCGCACGCCACGACGAACACCTTGTTCACCTCGCGCAGCACGTCGGGGTCGATGTGGAGCTCGTCCAGCGACAACAACCCGCGCCGCCCTACCCGGCCGGCGAGCGTGTCGCGGATCGCCCCGGGCTGCTCGTCGATCTCCTTGCGCATGAAGTCGTCGTAGCCGCCCTTCTGGGCGCGCGCGACGTCCCACTCGACGTCCAGCGGCTCGACGGCCACCTCCACCCCGTCGAGATCGGTGACGCGGACGCTCGAGGCCCGCACCTCCACCACCTGACGTTCCGAGAGCGGGAGGACGCGCCGGGTCTTCGACAACACGGCCGGGATGTCCGACGCCAGAACGTTCTCCCCGGAGCCGAGACCGACGATCAGCGGCGACGAGACCCGGACGCCAACGATCACGTCCGGGTCGTCGAGCGAGAGCACCACCAGCGCGTACGCGCCCTCGAGCTCACGGGCCGCCGCGCGGACGCGGTCGGGAAGCGAACCCTCCTTCTCCTCGATCAGGTGGGCGATCACTTCCGTGTCGGTGTCCGAGCCGAACGTGTGGCCTCGTTTCTCGAGCTCCTCTCGGAGCGCGGCGAAGTTCTCGACGATGCCGTTGTGGATGACGGCGACCCGCCCGCCGCAGTCGATGTGCGGGTGAGCGTTCCGATCGGTGGGCGCCCCATGCGTGGCCCACCGCGTATGGCCCATGCCGACGGTGCCTGCCGGCGGAGCCGCCGACGCTAGGGCGGCTTCGAGCTGGGACAGCTTGCCCGACCTCTTGACGACGGCGAGGTCGCCGTCGAGCAGGGCAACGCCCGCTGAGTCGTAGCCCCGGTACTCGAGGCGGCTAAGGCCTTCGAGGATGACCGGGAGCGCTTGATCTGGACCGATGTACCCCACGATGCCGCACATGGGGGATGGAGCCTAGCAGCAGGGCGTCCCGCCGGGAACGGCCGAACGGCGGAACCTTCAGCCGAGCTCGCGCTCGACGACGTCCGCGATGGCACGAGCGTGCCGACGCGCTTCCTCTCCGCTCGCAGCCTCGACCATGACCCGCACCAGGGGTTCCGTGCCCGAGGGCCGGACCAGCACCCGGCCGGTCTCGCCGAGCTCGGACTCGGCGGCCCGCACGGCAGCCCACACCGGTTCGGCTTCCTCCAGGGCGTCGCGTCGGGACACCCGGACGTTCTCGAGCACCTGGGGCAGTCGGCGCATCACCGAGGCGAGCTCGGCGACCGCCTGGCCACGGCGACGCGCGAACGACAGGAACCGCGCCGCGGTGACCAGGCCGTCGCCGGTCGTGGCGTGGTCGCGGAAGATGATGTGGCCGGACTGCTCGCCGCCGAGCACCGCCCCGTGCTCCTGCATCTGCTCGAGCACGTACCGGTCCCCCACCGCGGCCTGGATCACGCGGATGCCGGCGCGTTCGAGGGCGAGCCGGAGGCCGAGGTTCGACATGACGGTGGCGACGACGATGTTGCCGTCGAGCCGGCCCTCCTCCTTCATCACCACGGCACACGCGGCGAGCACCTGGTCGCCGTCGATCACGTTGCCGTCGGCGTCGGCGAACAACGCGCGATCCGCGTCCCCGTCGTGCGCGATGCCGACGTCGGCACCGGAGGCGCGAACGGCGCCGGCGACCACCTCGGGATGCAGGGCCCCGCAGCCGACGTTGATGTTGGCTCCGTCCGGCTCGGCGAAGATCGGTTCCACCTCGGCGCCGAGCCGCCGGAGCGCCTCGGGAGCGACGTGTGAGGCCGCTCCGTTCGCACAGTCGACGACCACGCGCATTCCGTCGAGCCGGCATTCGGCGGCCGCCACGACGTGCTCCACATAGTCCGCAGCGTCGGAGGGGAGCTCGCGCACCGTTCCGATCCGACCGATCCCCTCGGACCCGCCCTCCATCTCCTTCTCGATCTCCTCCTCGAGATCGTCGGACAGCTTGAACCCGTAGGGACCGAAGAACTTGATGCCGTTGTCCTCCGGCGGATGGTGGGAGGCCGAGATCACGACGCCGGACGAGGCCGACAATGCCGTGGTGAGGAACGCGATGGCGGGCGTGGGCTCGACGCCCACCAGCGTGACGTCGCCACCGGCGGCGACGATCCCCTCGACGAGGGCGGCCTCCAGCGGCTCCCCGGACGCCCGCGTGTCCCGCCCGATCAGGAACCGCGGAGCATCGCGTTCGTAGCGCGACAGGACCAGGACCGCGGCGCGCCCGAGCCCGCGCGCCAGGTCCGTGGTCAGCTCACGTCCGAACCGCCCTCGGATGCCGTCCGTGCCGAAGAGCCGCCCCATGCGGGGCGCAAGCCTACCGGTCCTCGGCGTTCGGGGTCGTCGCCCGCACGATGGCCGACCAGATGCCGCTCTCGCTCGACTCGTGGGTCGGCTCGACCCGCACGTCCACGAACCCGGCCTTCTCGAGCTCCGCCCGGTATTCCGAGAAGGAGAGGGCACCCGCCACACATCCCACGTAGCTGCCCCGTTCCGCGCGTTCGGCTGGTGAGAGCTCGTCCGAGGCCACCACGTCGGCCACCCCGACCCGCCCGCCGGGCCGAAGCACGCGACGCATCTCGGCGAACACCCTGGGTTTGTCCACGGACAGGTTGATCACGCAGTTCGAGATCACGACGTCCACGCTGGCGTCCGGGAGCGGGATCTCCTCGATGAAGCCCTTCAGGAACTCGACGTTGTCCAGGCCCGCCTCGGTCGCGTTGCGGCGGGCCA
>DATHVC010000002.1:0-15107 GCA_035461565.1 Actinomycetota bacterium | reverse complement strand
GTGCGCGTGATCACCACCGGCGCGCCCGCGATCTTCGCCTCCGTCCAGTAGTAGTACTTCAGGTCGAGGATGTCCTCGCCCAGGAGCTTCACCATCAGCGGTTTGGACTTCGGCCCCTGGACCTGGAGCGGAGCGACGTCGGCCTCCTTGATGGTGACGTCGAGGTCCGGGTACGCGTTCTTCAGGCCTCGGGCGAAGAGCAGGGCGTCCGAGGAGGCCAAGGCGAACCAGAACGTGGTCTCGTCCATGCGAGTGAGGACCGGGTCGTTGACGATCCCGCCGTCGCGGTCGCAGATGAGGACGTATTTCGCCTGGCCGACCGCGCACGTGGACAGGTCGCGCGGCGTGAGCAGTTGGGCGAACGTGAACCCGTCCGGCCCGGAGATCTCCAGGCACCGTTCCACGGAGACGTCCCAGAGCGTGACGTCCTTCAGCAGCGTCTCGAACTCGGCCTCGAAGGAGTCGAACCGGATCGGGAAGTACATGTGGTTGTAGACCGTGAAGCCCTTGGGGCCGTACTTCTGCGTTGCCTCGAAATAGGGCGTACGCCGGTTCCGGGCGCCGCGCTGCACCTGGCTCATGTCGAACGCCATCGCACCGACCTCCTCGATTCGCTCCCGGGCGCGGGGGCCCGGCGGGGTGAGATCGTTATCGTGCGGGCACCCCGGAACCTCGACAAGGAGCGCCCCTGACTACTAGTCAGGGGCGTCGGGCGCGGCGAAGACGCGGACCCCGTCCACATACGTCGCGAGCACCCGCGCCTCGTGGATCTCCTCGACGGGATGTTCGAACAGGTTGCGGTCCAGCACGACCAGGTCCGCGGCCTTGCCGACCTGGATCGAGCCGGCCTGGTCGTCGAGGTGGTTGACGTACGCGGATCCCATGGTGAACGCCTCGATCGCCGTCTCCAGATCGAGCCGTTCGTCGGGGAGGAACACCTCGTCCACGGCTCGCCGCCCAGCGGTGGGAGCCTCCTCCTCCCACAACCGCCGGTTCACCGCGACGTGGATCTCCTCCAAGGGGTTCGCGCTCGACACCGACCAGTCGCTCCCGATGGCCAGCCGGGCCCCCGAGCGCACCAGGGCTCCGAACGGGTACTGCCACGCGGCCCGATCGGGGCCGAGGAACGGGATCGTCAGCTCGGCCATCTGGATCTCGTAGCTGGCCCAGAGCGGCTGAGCGTTGGCCACCACGCCGAACTCGGCGAACCGCGGGAGATCATCGGGATGGACGATCTGGAGGTGCGCGATGTGATGTCGAAGATCGTTGGGACCGTTGACAGTTCGAGCGGCCTCGAAGGCGTCCAGGGACTCCCGGACGGCGCGCTCGCCGATCGCGTGCACGTGCACCTGGAACCCGGCCCGGTCCAGCAGCGTGACGTCCTCCTTCAGGGCCTCGGGCTCGACGAAAGACAGGCCCCGGTTCTCCGTCGGATTGCCGTGTCCGTCCCGGTAGGGCTCGAGGGTTGCGGCGGTAAAGGTCTCGGCCACCCCGTCCTGCATGATCTTCACCGAGGTCGCCCGGAACCGGTCTCCGGTCGCGCGGGCCCGCTGCTCCACCAGATCGTCGATCTGCTCGGCCCCGCGATGGCGATCCCACCACAACGCCCCCACCACACGCGAGACCAGGGTGCCCCGGCCGTCGGCGGCCACGTACGTCCCGAACGTGTCGTAGGGACCTCCCACGATCGCGTCCTGCCATGCGGTGATGCCGAAGGCGTGCAGGTAGGCCTGCGCTCGCGCGAGCCCCTGCTCCCACTCCCGCTCAGTGGTCGCCGGGGTGAGGCGCTCCACAAGCCGCATGGCCCCGTCGTGCAGCGATCCGGCCGGGGACCCGGCGGGTCCTCGTTCGATCCGCCCGTCTCCGGGATCGGGGGTGGCCGCCGTGACGCCGGCGAGCTCGAGCGCCCGGGAGTTCACCCACGCGCTGTGCCCGTCCCGGTTGATCAGGAAGACGGGGCGATCGGGCACGATGTCGTCCAGCAACTCGCGCGACGGGGTCCCTCGAGGGAACGCCCCCATGCTCCACCCGCCCCCGAGGATCCACTCGGCGTCGGGACGGGCGCGCGCGTAGTCGCGGACGATCCGCCGGTAGTCCTCACGCGTTTGTCCCGGGTTGAGGTCGCAGCGCAACATCTCGAGCCCGCCGCTCGGCGGGTGCACGTGCGCATCCTGGAATCCGGGGAGGAGCGGGCGCGCGCGAAGGTCGACGACCTCGGTGGAGCCGTCGATGAGCTCCGCCACGTCGGCGTCGTCTCCCACCGCGACGATGCGGCCGGCTCGCACGGCGACCGCGCGAGCGGTCGGGTGTCGGGGATCCACGGTGTGGACCGTGCCGTTCACGAAGGCCAGGTCGGCCGGCTGTTGCATCGCTCCTCCAGCGGACGGGTCCGAGAGCATACGAGGTCGGGGGCCCACTGGGATGCCTTGGGAGGCAAGGCTGCTCTACGATCCTCCCGTGGAACGCCGGCCGGCCCTCGTGTTCGATCTCGACGGCACCCTGGTCGACAGCGTGTACGAACACGTCCTGGCGTGGCGCGACGCGCTCGCCCGCGCCGGCATCGAGCTCTCGGTGTGGCGCATCCACCGTCGCATCGGCATGAGCGGGGGCCTGATGGCCAACGCGCTGCTGCGCGAGACGGGCGCTCCCGTGACGACGGACGACGCCCAGCTCCTCCGCCGGTACCACGCCGAGGCCTATGCAGAGCTGGCGGCCCGCGTGCGCCCCCTTCCCGGCGCCGTCGAGCTCTTGTCCCGCCTGACGGAGGTCGGGACGCCCTGGGCCATCGCCACGAGCGGGTATCGGGAATCCGCGGGGATCACGATCGAACGTCTCCAGGTCCCCGAGCACGCTCCCGTCGTCACGCGCGACCTGGTCGCCCACGCCAAACCCGATCCGGACCTGTTCCTCGCCGCCGCCGAAGCTCTGAACGTCGACATCCAGAATTGCGTCGTGGTGGGCGACAGCGTGTGGGATCTCCTGGCGGCCCGCCGCGCCCGGGCGCTCGGCGTCGGAGTGTTGTCCGGCGGCTACGGTCGCGAAGAGCTCGAGCGCGCCGGCGCGTATCGCGTGTACGAGGACCCCGCCGATCTCCTCCGGCACCTGGACGAGCTCGGCGTGCGCTGACGCGCCTCAGGCGCCGACCGCGACGATCACCCCCTCCCCGGGCCCCAACGTCAGCGTCGTCCCGCCAGCGTCGGGGCGGCGGTGGGTCGGACGGATCACCCGTCCGGCCGGCTCGATGCGCGCCGGGGCGTCTCCCCAGTTGAGGTGGACGTGGACCGTCCCGTCCGGATGCGCCCGTTCGTACGACAACACGCCGGGCGGGGCCGACAGCCGCCGGAAGGTGCCGGCGACGAGCGCCGGCGTCTCGGCGCGCAGCCGAAGCAGGTCCCGAACGAAGTTCAGTGTGCTGTCCGGATCCTCGCGCTGACGGGCGACGGTCATCGCCGGATCATCCGACGCCGGCGGCAACCACGGCTCACCGGTCGAGAACCCGGCGGCCGGTCCGGGCTCCCACTGCATCGGCGTCCGAACCACCAGGCGGTCGCGTTCGGGGCTCGTGGCCGCCTGTGGGTCGATCGAGGCCACCGTGCCGGGCGGGAACACGGCGTTCGGGAGCCCGAGCTCGTCGCCGTAGTACCACGTGGGCGTCCCCCGCAGCGTCAGCAGGAGCAGGCCCGCCAGACGAACGCGGTCGGGTCCGACCCGCGAGGCCACCCGGGGGAGGTCGTGGTCGCCCAGGAGCCAGTTCGGCCAGGCCCCCGGCGGCAGCACCGATTCGTACGCCTCCACGGCGTCCCCGATCGACTCGGCCGTCCACTCCTGCAGCTCGGGAAGCGAGAAGTTGTGCGGGAGATGTGCCTCGTCCAGCCGCTCGCCGTGGAACGCCACCGCGCGTTCTGGCGGCAGGACCACCTCCCCCACCATGACTCGGTCGTCGAACTCGTCCAGCACGGAACGCAGGAACCGAACGTGTTCGTGGGCTTGCGGGCCATCCTCCGAACGAGCCCGGAGCAGCCGTCGCCACGGCGGGTCGCCCTCGCGCCAGTCCGGGTTGGGCGGGTTGTCCCGCAGCTTCGGGTCCTTGCCGAGGAGCCACAACACGTCCACTCGGAAGCCGTCGACACCACGGGCGAGCCAGAAGCGCATCACGTCGGCGATCGCCTCGCGGACGTCCGGGTTCTCCCAGTTCAGGTCGGGCTGGCCCGAATGGAATGAGTGCAGGTACCACTTGCCCGGCGGCTCCAGGTACGTCCACGCCGGTCCTCCGAAGTAGCTCTCCCAGTTGTTCGGAGGGGAGCCGTCCGGCCGCCCGTCGCGCCAGACGTACCAGTCGTGCCGGGGGCTCTCAGGGCCGCTCCGGCTCTCCGCGAACCACGGGTGCTGGTCCGAGGTGTGGTTTGGGACGAGATCGAGGATCAGGCGGATGTCCCGCTCGTGCAGGGCCGCCACCAGCTTGTCGAGATCGGCGAGGGTCCCCAGCCGGTGATCCACGTCGACGTAGTCCGAGATGTCGTAGCCGAGATCCGCGTCCGGCGTGGGGTACATCGGCGACATCCACACCGCCTCGATCCCCAGCCAGGCCAGGTAATCGACCTTCCCGATGATCCCGCGGAGGTCGCCCAGGCCGTCGCCGTTCGAGTCGGCGAAGCTGCGCGGGTAGATCTGGTAGACCACCCCGCGCTGCCACCACATGGGCGTCGGCGGCACCGCGGCCACGGCATCGACCGGCGTGGCCTGCACCTCGACCTCCTTCGGATCGGATCGACCGGCAAGCCTACCGGGCGGGAGCCGGGCCCCCGCTTACCGCCCGCGAGAACGCTGGCGCGTGGCGATGGCCCTCGCCAGCTCCTTCTTGGTCATCTTGGAGCGGCCTTCGACGCCGAGCCGCCGCGCTCGCTCGTACAGCTCCTGTTTGGTGTTCCCGTAGAGGTCCACGCCGCCGAACGTCTCGCCGCGCCCCTGCCGCGCCGCCGTGCCTCCGCGGCGCGCGCGCGGGTCCGACGGGCCCTTCCGGTCCTTCTCCACCCAACGGTCGCCCTTGCGCTCGAACGAGTGTTTCAGCGAGGCGATCGCGGTTCGGTGGGCGCGTTCCTCGCTGGCGTATTGCTCGTGCGCGCTCTCGAGCGTCTTGGCCCACGTGCGCTGGGCCTTGGCGGACGAACGCCGCACGGTGCCGGGCAGCTCGCGCTTCGTGACCTTGGGCATGACGCCTCCTCCCTCGCTCGCCGTTGAAGGCGATACCCAATCGAGGGGGTGACATCACACGCGGAGCGGGCCGCTCGGACTACTGACGAGCGGCCGGCTGGTGTTCCCGGCTCCGCCGCGCCATCTCCTCGAGCACGCGAACGGCCACGGCCGGCTCCTTCTGGAGCAGCCGGCGGAACGCCGGCCGCGACAGACGCATCGCCGCAAGCGGAGTCTCCGCGACCACCGTCGCCGCGCGAGGTCCACCGTCCAGGAGGGCCATCTCCCCGAAGAAGTCCCCCGGCCCGAGCCGCGCCAGGATGCGCCCGCCCGGGACGACCGACCGATATACCTTCGCGCGACCGTCGAGGATGAGGTAGAAGGCGTCGCCCCGCACGCCGCGCTCGACGATCGTCCGGCCGGCCCGGAACGTCACCTCCGTGGCCAGCTGCGCGATCCGGCGCACGTGGCGGGACGAGAGCCCCGCGAACAGCGGAACTTCCCGGAGCATGGCCACGGTGCCTCGAGCGACCCGCTTCCTCGGTCCTCGCTCGTCGCGTCTCGTCGCGGCGGAAGCCCTTCCGGCGAGCACCATCTCCGGCGTTGACATGTGTGAAGTCCCTCCTTCGCGGGCCGGTTCCTCGATTGTGGGTCGAGGTCGCCACCGGGTCAAACCGCGTGCACGCGGTCGTCGCGCTTCAACCGGAAACGATGCGGGTTCCCGAACGCCCCGCCAGGGCTCGTTCGAGGTGATCCGGGTCGGTGATCAGCGCGGTCGAGCCGCCGTGTTCGAGATACCAGGCACACGCCCGGACCTTGGGGGCCATGCTGCCTTCGGCGAAGTGCCGGCCCTCCTCCAGATACCGGCGGGCCTCCGCGAGCGTCAGGTGGTCCACGTCCCGCTGCCGCGGCGTCCCGAACTCCAGCGCCACCTTCTCCACGGCCGTCGAGATCACGAACAGGTCCGCCCCGATCTCGGTCGCCAGCAGGGCCGAGGCCGCGTCTTTGTCGATCACCGCGGCCACCCCTTCGAGGCCGTCGGAACCGGCCACGACGGGGATGCCGCCCCCACCCACGGCGATCACCACGAAGCCGTCCTCCATCAACGCCCGGATCGCGCCGATCTCGACGATCCGTCTCGGTTCGGGCGACGCGACGACCCGGCGCCACCCCCGCCCCGCGTCTTCGCGAACGGCCCATCCGTCCTCGCGCTCACGACGGCGGGCCTCGTCCTCCTCCAGGTACGAGCCGATGGGTTTGGTGGGGTTCACGAACGCGGGGTCGTCCGCGGCGACCTCGACCTGGGTGACCACCGTGACGACGCGGCGGTCGATGCCGAGGTCGTCGAACTGGTTCTGGAGGTTCTGTTGCAGCGCGTACCCGATGGCCCCCTGGGTGTCGGCCCCGCACACGTCCAGCGGGACCTCGTGCAGCTCGTGCGAGGCGAGCTCGGACCGGCGAAGGATGAACCCCACCTGCGGTCCGTTCCCGTGGGTGATGGCCACGTCCCAGCCCTCGCGGATCATCTGCGCGATGTGCTGAGTGGTCTCCGCGGCCGCGATGTATTGGTCGCGCACCGTCTGGTGGTACCGGTCCTTGATCAGCGAGTTCCCGCCGATCGCCACCACGGCTCGTCCGGCCATCGGTCTCATCGCATCGTGAGCGCCATCACGGCCTTCTGGCCGTGCAGGCGGTTCTCGGCCTGGTCGTAGACCACCGATTGGGGCCCGTCGATCACGGCGTCGGCCACCTCCACGTTCCGGTCGGCCGGCAGGGGGTGCATGTAGACGGCATCGGGGGCGGTGGCCAGGCGCCGTTCGTCGGCGATCCAGTCCTTGTAGCGGTCGATGATCGCGGCGCCTTCGGACTCGTCTTCGGTGCTCAGCAGGGCGCCCCAGGACTTCGCGTAGACGACGTCGGTGTCCTCGATCCCGCGATCGAAGTCGTCCAGCACCTCGAAGCCCACGCCGGCGGACCGGGCGTTCTCGCGCGCCTGCTCCATCACCTCCGGCATGAGCTCGAACTCGGGCGGGTGCACGAGGCGAACGTTGATGCCGAATCGCGGGAGCAGGAGCACGAGGCTCTGCGGGACGCTGATCGGCTTCTGGTAACTCGCGGCGTAGGCCCAGCTCACGGTGGCCGTGATGCCCTTGGGATCCCCCTTCTTCTCGATGATCGTCATGAGGTCGGCCAGGGCCTGGAACGGGTGGTAGACGTCACATTGCATGTTCAGGACCGGGACGCGGCTCGCCTCGGCCACCTCCCGCAGGTAGCGGTTGCCGAGCTTCCAGTCCACGTTCCGGATCGCGATCCCGTCGTTGTATCGGCCCAGGATCTGGCCGATCTCCTTGGCCGTGTCGCCGTGGGCGATCTGCGTGGTGCGGCTCTCGATGAACTGCGCGTGCCCGCCGAGCTGGGCCATGCCCGCCTCGAACGAGGCCCGGGTTCGGGTGCTCGAGAAGAAGAACAACATCGCCAGGACCCGATCGCGCAGCAGCGGATGCGGGATGCCGAGCGCCCGCTGCCGCTTCAGCTCCAACGCCACGTCCAGCGCGGTGTCGATCTCCTCCTTGGTCCACTCCTGCAGCGTGATGAGGTCTCGTCCTCGAAGGTCGGTCTGCATGTCGTTCGTTCCCCCTCGTCCTCGACGGTTGGAGTCGCTCCGGCCGCTCAGCGCCCCTGCCACACGGACGGGTCGATCAGCGTGGGCGGCCGACGGCCCTGGAGCGCGGCGACCAGGTTCTCCACGGCCAACATCCCCATGGCGTCTCGGGTCTGCACGGTGGCGCTGCCCAGATGCGGCACGATCACCGCGTTGTCCAGCTCCAGCAGCTCCGGGTGGACCTCGGGCTCGCGCTCGAACACGTCGAGCCCGGCCCCGAAGATCTCCCCGTCCCGGAGCGCGGCCGCCAGGGCCGCCTCGTCGATCACCGGTCCCCGCGACGAGTTCACCACCACGGCGGTCGGCTTCATCCGACGGAACTGCTCGGCCCCGAACAGGTGATGGGTCTGGGGCGACAGGGCGACGTGGATCGAGACGAAGTCCGCCTCGGCCAGCAGGTCGTCGAGCTCTCGGCGCTCGGCCCCCAGCTCGGCCACGACGTCCGCCGGCGGCTGGACCACGTCGTGGTAGAGGATCCGCATGCCGAACCCGCGGCCGCGACGGGCGACGGACTGGCCGATCCGGCCGAACCCCACCACACCGAGCGTCTTGTGGTGGACGTCCTGGCCGAGCATCATCTGCGGGCCCCAGATCCATGGCGTTCGCGAGCGAAGGAACCGGTCGCCTTCGGGGATCCGGCGAGCCGCGGCCATCAGCAGCGACCAGGCCAGGTCGGCGGTGGTCTCGGTGAGGACCTCGGGGGTGTTCGTGGCCGGGATCCCGCGGCGCGTGCACTCGGCGACGTCGATGTTGTCGAAGCCGACGGCGTAGTTCGCCACGATCCGCAGGTCCGAACCGGCGTCGAGGAACTCGGCGTCCACCTTCTCCGTCAGCAGCGTGATCGCGCCCACCTTGCCGGGAAGCCGCCGGAGCAACTCCTGGCGCGGGATGGCGCCGTCGCCCTCCCACACGTCCACGTCACAACGCTCCCGGATCGCGGCCATGGGGATCTCCGGCAGGACGCGGGTGACCAGGACGGGCCAGCGCTCGCTCACGGCGTGAGCTCCGGCAGGCTGGCCTCGATGGCCTCGAGCGCGTCGCGGATGTTCTGGATCGAGTTCGCGTAGGAGAAGCGGAGGTATCCTTCTCCGTACCGCCCGAACGCGGTGCCCGACAGCGCCGCGACGCCGGCCTGCTGGAGCACGTGCTCCTCGACTCGCTTGGACGGGACCCCCAGCTCCTTCACGCTCGGGAAGACGTAGAACGCCCCCTCGGGCTCCTGGCACGAGATGCCGGGGATGGCGTTCAGGCCCTGCACGATGGCGTCGCGGCGGGCTCGGAACTCCTCCACCATCTGTTCGGTCTCCCTCCACGGGCCCGTGAGCGCGGCGATGGCCGCCTGCTGGCTGAACGCCGAGGTGCACGAGACCGAGTTGATCACCAAACGCGTGATCGGCTCCACCAGCGGCTGCGGGAACACCCCGAACCCCAGGCGCCATCCCGTCATGGCGAAGGTCTTGGACCAGCCGTCCAGCAGGATGGTGCGTTCGGGCATCCCCTCCACGTCGAGCACGCTCACGTGGCCGCCTCCGTAGCGGATGGCCCAGTAGACCTCGTCGCTCAAGACCACCAGGTCCCGTTCGATGGCGATCCGGGCCACGGCCTCGCAGTCCTCCTTCGACAGGGCGCTCCCACAGGGATTGTGGGGAGAGCTCAGGATCAGGAGCTTGGTGCGGTCGCTCACCAGGCCCTCCAGCTCCTCGGGATCCATCCGGAAGCCGTTCTCCTCACGAAGCGGGATCGGGACCGGCGTGGCGCCCACGAAGGACGCGATGGACTCGTACATGGGGAACCCGGGGTCCGGATAGATGACCTCGTCGCCCTTCTGGCAGAGCGCGATCATCGAGTACCACATGATGGGTTTGGCGCCGGGCGTGACCACCACGCGGTCCGGCGACACGGACAGCCGGTCCCACCCCTGGAGGAAGTCCACGATGGCCTCCCGGAGCGCGGGGATCCCGGGGGCCGGGACGTAGTGCGTCTGCCCCGCGGCCAGGGCCTCGGTGGCCGCGTCTTTGATGTGTTGGGGGGTCCCGAAGTCGGGCTCGCCGATCTCCAGGTGGATGATCTTGCGCCCCTCGGCCTCCAGGGCTCGGGCGCGCGCCAGGACCTCGAACGCCGACTCGGTTCCGAGCCGGCTCATCCGGTCGGCGAGGTCAAACGCCCCGGTCGATCCCTCCTCGTCCGTCATCTCCATCGCCTCCGCGTCGCTCTCGTCAGAACTCGCCGTTCGCGAAGGCGTCGATCATCGCCTCGACGTCGTCGCCGAGCGGATACAGGATCGGACACGTGCACCCGGCGTCCACGTACTCGCGAACCTTGGCCCGGCACTCGTCCGGCGTGCCGGAGGCCGTGATCATCTGGACGACGTCGTCGGGCACGAGCGCCATCGCCTTCTCGATCTCCTCGGGTCCGGCGGGCCAGGTCAACACCTTCCCGATCTCATCGAGCAGCCCCTGGTCCACCCCGCTGGCTTTCATGATGTGTGGTTGCTGCCCCAGGTACTGCGTCACGAGCTCGCGCGCTCGGTCCAGTGCCGCGCCGCGGTCGCGGTCGAGCGAACACACCACGAGCTGTGGTCGATCGATGTCCTCCACGCGCCGGCCCGCCCGAACGGCGCCGGCGCCGAGGTGCTCGAGCGCCGCGGCGTTGTAGCGGGGACCAACCAGGTAGTTGAGGAGGACGCCGTCGCCGATCTCCCCGGCCAGCTCCATCATCCGCATCCCCGTGGCGCCGACGTAGATCGGGATGTCCCTGGCGGAGCGGTCGCCGTGGACGATGTCGATCTCGATGTCCTCGACGTCGACGAACTCGCCGTGGAACGTCACGTTCTCCATGGCGATCAGCCGGCGAACGACATCGACCACCTCGCGCATGGCGGTCAGCGGCCGGCGCCGATCCACCCCGACCTTCGAGGCCAGCGGCTCCCACCAGGCGCCGATGCCGAGCCGGATCCGGCCGGGCGCCAGGTCGTCCAAGGTCACGAACGTGGAGGCCAGCAGCCCGACGTTCCGGGTCCAGTTGTTGACGACGCCGGAGCCCACCTTCAGACGAGACGTCACCGCGGCGAACGCCGCCATGGGGACCGTCGCCTCACGGACCAGGCGGCTCTCGGCCTGCCAGACGGCCTCGAACCCACGCTCCTCGGCGTAGCGGACGTAGTCCATCCCGTCGCGGATTGGGTGTTTGTCCTGGAGGTAGAGGCCAACCCGTCCGTTCGAGCTCACCGGCACGACACCGCCTCCTTCCGGACCCGAGCCGAACGATATCGCGCCGGGCCGGGCGCCGCCCGGAGGGCGGTTCGGTCGCGGGGCCGGCGGCCTCGCTCAGGTGACGCCGACGCTCGACGTGGCGATCCTGCCGCAGACGAAGGAAGGTGTCGAGCGCGTTCACGACGCCGTCGCTCGACCAGATCCCGGTTATGCCCATCACGATCTCGACGCCCGCCGACGCCGCGGGAACGGCGCGGAGCACGACGTCGACGATCGCGTTCTGGTTCACCTGCAAAGGTCGCGAGAGCAGGGAAGACGAACCTCTTCGCCGTGTCGGAGACAGGATTTGAACCTGCACGGGCCGCAAGGCCCACTAGGCCCTCAACCTAGCGCGTCTACCAAGTTCCGCCACTCCGACGCTGGTGCGGATTCTACCAACGGGGCTGTGGGCGCCCGGGGGTCACTTCCACTTCCAGGAGAGCCAGAACGTCGAGAGCCCGAAGATCACCGCCGTCGCGACGGTGATCCGGTCCAGCCGACGTTCCAGCGAGGTCCCGCCGGTGAGCGTGGCCCCGCCCCCGCCGAACATGTCCGATAGGCCGCCGCCTTTGCCCGAGTGCAGGAGGATGAACACCACCAGGAACAGGGCGGAGAGGACGTTCAGCACGAGCATGATGATGTTGACCACGGGGCCTCCAGTCTACCGGCTCGTCAGGCAGATGCCGTGTCGATCACGGCCCGATCCGGCAGCGGGAAGTGGCACGCGGCGACCTGACCCGGACGGTGGGGCTCGAGCTCGGGCTCGGCCTCGCTGCACTTCGGGAACTGCGCATTGGGGCATCGCGGATGGAACCGGCAGCCGCTCGGCGGGTCGATCGGGCTGGGGACGTCGCCCTCCAGGACGATCCGCTTCTTCTGCGCGGCCAGGTCCGGGTCGGCGATCGGCACGGCCGAGAGCAACGCGCCCGTGTAGGGGTGCTTCGGGTTCTCGTAGAGCACGCTGGACGGCGCGAGCTCGACGATCTTGCCCAGGTACATGACGGCGACCCGGTCCGAGACGTGTTTGACCACCGACAGGTCGTGCGCGATGAAGATGTAGGTCAGCCCGAACTCCTGTTGCAGCTCCTGCAGGAGGTTGATGATCTGCGCCTGGATCGACACGTCCAGTGCCGACACCGGCTCGTCGCACACGATGAGCCGGGGGCGAAGCGCCAGGGCTCGGGCCACCCCGATCCGCTGCCGCTGGCCGCCGGAGAACTCGTGGGGGTATCGGTTGTAGTGCTCCGGGTTCAGACCCACCAGCTCCATGAGCTCCTGGACCTGCTTCTTGACCTCGCCCTTCGAGACGGTGCCGTGGATCCGGAAGGGATCCGAGATGATCGATCCCACGGTCTTGCGCGGGTTCAGCGACGCGTAGGGGTCCTGGAACACCATCTGCATCTCGCGCCGCAACGGTCGCATCTTGCGACGCCCGAACGTCGTGTAGTCCTGGCCGTCGAACAGAAGCCGGCCCTCGGTGGCGTCGTAGCTGCGCATGATGACCCGCGCCAGCGTCGATTTGCCGCATCCGGTCTCGCCGACCAGGCCGATGGTCTCGCCGGAATGGACCTCGAGATCCACCCCGTCCACGGCGTGCACCTGGCCGATGCGCTTCTGGAACAGGACTCCTTGCGTGATCGGGAAGTGCTTCTTCACGCCTTCCAGCTTGAGCAGCGGCGTCCCGGACGCCGGACGCTCCATTCGCGACTCCTGCGCCTCCAGCGTCATGCCCGCTCCAGCACCTCCTCCCGGAACAGCCGCTCCTTGTCCGCCAGCGAGAGGTGGCAGGCGGAAGCGTGAACGCCGTCCGGCGACAGGAGCTCGGGGATCACCCGTTCACACTCCTCCCACGCGTACGGGCATCGCGGGTGGAACGGGCATCCGGACGGCACGAAGATCAACGAGGGGGGAAGGCCGCGGATCGGCCGCAGCCGGTGCTCCTCGGTGCCCAGGCGCGGGATCGACTGGAGCAGGCCCCAGGTGTACGGATGGTGCGCCTGGTAGTAGATGTCGCGCGTCCGGCCGGTCTCGACGAGACGACCCGCGTACATCACCTGGATGTGCTCGCAGTGTTCGGCCACCACGCCGAGGTCGTGCGTGATGATGACGACGGCCGCCTGGAACTCCTCCTTGAGCCGGTCGATCAGCTCGAGGATCTGCGCCTGCACGGTGACGTCCAGGGCCGTGGTGGGCTCGTCGGCGATCAGGAGGTCGGGGTTGAGCGAGAGCGCCATCGCGATCATGGCCCGCTGGCGCATGCCTCCGGAGTATTCGTGCGGATACTGCCGGGCGCGTTCGGCCGGTTTGGGGATGCCCACTCGCTGGAGCATGTCGACCGTGCGGTCGAACGCCGCCCGCTTCGAGATCGTCTCGTGGGCCCGAATCGCCTCGGCGATCTGCTCGCCGACCGCGTAGAAGGGGTGCAGGGACGTCATGGCGTCCTGGAAGACCATCCCCATCCGCCTCCCGCGGAAGTGCCGGTATTCGGCTTCGGGGAGCGCCAGGAGGTCTTGCCCGTCGAACAGCACCTGCCCCTCGATCCGGGCCTGCTTGGAGGTGATGAGCCCCATGACGGTGAGAAACGTCACGCTCTTGCCGGAGCCGGACTCCCCCACCACGCCCAGCGTCTCGCCGGGGTGGATGTCGAAGCTCACGCCGTCGACGGCCTTCACCACGCCGTCGGGCGTGTCGAAATGCACCTTGAGGTCGCGAATCTGAAGCAGGGGTCGGCGGGAGCCCGCCGGCGAGCGATCGCTCATGCGTATTTCACCCGCGGATCGAGGAACGCGTACAGGATGTCCACGATGAGGCTCATGATCGCCACGCCCAAGCCGGCGAAGACGACCACCGCCAGGATGACGGGGAGGTCGCCGTTGCCCACCGCCCGGACGACGTACGTCCCCAGGCCGGGCAGGTTGAACACCGTCTCGGTGATGATCGCGCCTCCGAGCAACGTCCCGAAGTCGACGCCGAACATGGAGACCACCGGCGTCAGGCTCGAGCGCAACGCGTGTTTGAACACCACCTTGCGCTCGGACAGCCCCTTGGCCCGCGCGGTCCGGATGTAATCCTCCTCCAATGTCTCCAGCAGGTTGCTCCGCACCATGCGTGCGTAGAAGGCCGCGAACAACAGAGACAACACCGACCACGGCAGGATCATGCGGATGAACCACTGGCTCGGATCCTCGGTCGGCGCCACGTAGCCCGTTCCCGGCAGGATGTCGAGCTGCTGCCAGAAGATCCACAGAGCCATCAGGCCGAGCCAGAACACCGGAGCCGAGACCCCGAGCAGCGCAAAACCCATGGCCAGCCGGTCCGCGATCTTCCCCTTGTTCAGGGCCGAGATGATCCCGATGACCACGCCGAGGAACAGCCAGAGGATGGCGGCGCCGACGGCGAGCTGGAAGGTCACCAGGATCCGGGAGAACAGGACCGGCTTGATGGGCGACCGGCTGAGGAACGAGAAGCCGAACCCCGGCCAGCCGTATTCGTCTCCCAGGAAGAGCCGCCGGAGGAAGAGCAGGTACTGAACGGGCGCCGGCTGGTCGAGCCCGAGGGACTCCCGCACCTGGGCCACGAGGCGGGGCGTCGGGGCCCGCCCGGCGAACAGGATCGCCGGGTCGGTGGGGGGCATGACGAAGAAGATGAAGAACGTGAACAACGTGATCAGGATCAAGACGAGGACGACCCACAACAGCCGCCGGATCAGATACCTGCCCACGGACCTCGGCTCTCCTTCGCGATGGTGGCGATTCTAGGGGCCGCGAAGGAGAGCCGCCCCGGCGGGGCGGCTCTCCTTGCGAGCGGCGGGCGATGGCCCGTCGTCAGGCCTGGGCCGCCTGGTCGACCGCGACCTTGGAGAACGCGGTCGTCCCGGCGAATTGGTCGAACTCCCATGCGGTCACCGCCGGACCGATCGTCGTGATCACGTTCGGCCACAGGTACGGCACCCAGGGCACGACCTCCTCCATCAACTTCTGGTCCAGCGCGATCCAGCATTGGTT
>DATHVC010000001.1:0-6045 GCA_035461565.1 Actinomycetota bacterium | reverse complement strand
AGGCTCCTCGACCTTCGGCTGCGCCGACCGCCGGCCGAACGCCGAGCCGTCCGAAGGCCGCCCGATCGCCCCGTGGAGCTCGCCCAGGTTGTTCGCCCTGGAGAGCGCCTCAAGGGTGGAGGTAGCCACCACTCCGCCGCGGAACTCCGACGGCGTGTTCGCCAGCGTCCCACCGAGCTTCGCCTGGGGCATCAAGCTGCCTCGAGTCTCGGTCGGGGTGTTGGCGAGGGTGCCGACCTTCGCGTTCTCGCGAACGGAGTCGGCTCCGAACGAACCGACGATGACGGCGGCGACGATCGCGATGGCGACCGCGAAGGCCACCACCGGCCACGCGGCCTGCCACATCCCGCTCCGCTGCGGCAGGGTCCCGATCTGGCTGCTCATCGTGACCTCCCTTCCTCTCGGCCGCCGGGTCGGCGGCTTCGAGGCGACCGTACGCTCGGCCGCGATCCGGCTCGGTGCCCCGGCGCACCGCTCCCGGGTGACGTCGATCACACAACGGCGGGTACCATGGCCCTCCCATGAGCGAACACACCGAACGACTCGACGACCTGACCGAGCGCATCTCGGCGGCGAAGGAGTTCCTTTGACGTCGACGGCAAGCGCGAGCAGGCCGCGGAGCTCCAGGAGCAGACGGCCGACCCATCCCTGTGGCACGACCCGGAGCGCGCCCGAAAGCTGACCACCCGGCTGTTCCGCGTCCAGGCGGAGATCGAGCGATACGACACGCTGGCCCGGCGGCTCGCCGACGCCCGGGCCATGGCCGAGCTCCTTCGCGAGGAGGACGATGCCGAGCTGGCCCTCGAGCTCGGCCGCGAGCTGGACGAGCTCTCGGCCGACGTCGAGCGGCTCGAGCTCGCCACGTTGCTCGGCGGCGAGTTCGACGCGAACGACGCGGTCGCGACGCTGCATGCCGGGGCGGGGGGCACCGAGTCGCAGGACTGGGCGGAGATGCTGCTGCGTATGTACCTGCGCTGGGCGGAACGAGAGAAGCTCGACGTCGAGGTGGACGAGGTGCTCTACGGGGAGGAAGCCGGGATCAAGAGCGCGACGTTCATCGTGCAGGGCACGAACGCCTACGGTCTGCTGTCGGCCGAACGCGGCGTCCACCGGCTGGTCCGGATCAGCCCCTTCGACGCCCAGAAGCGCCGACATACCTCGTTCGCCAACCTCGACGTGATCCCGCTGCTGGAGGAGTCCACGGAGGACGACGTCGAGATCGACCCCGAGGACCTGCGGATCGACGTCTACCGCTCGTCTGGACCGGGCGGGCAGTCGGTGAACACGACCGACTCGGCGGTGCGGATCACCCACCTCCCGACCGGGATCGTCGCGGCCTGCCAGAACGAACGCTCGCAGCTCCAGAACCGAGCCGTGGCGATGCGCATCCTCAAGGCCCGTCTGTTCGAACGGTTGCGCGAGGAGCAGCAGGAGCGATTGGAGAACCTTCGAGGGCAACGCAAGGGCATCGATTTCGGCTCGCAGATCCGCTCGTACGTCCTCGCGCCGTACCGGCTGGTGAAGGACCATCGGACCGGCGTCGAGATCGGAGACGTGGACCGGGTGCTCGACGGCGACCTGGACGAGCTGATCGTGGCCGAGCTCAGGCGCCGGGCCGCGACGTTCCGCTGAAGACGCGGCGCGCCGCGAGACCCAGCACGATCGCGACCCCCGCCCACACGACCGCCGAAGCGATCAAGCCGCGGCCGATCGCCGGCTCCCGGTAGACGAGCCGGATCTCGTGGGCGCCCTCGGGGACCGGGACGGCCTGGAGGAACGAGTTCGCGCGGAGCAGCCGGGCCGGCCGACCGGCCACCGTCGCGCTCCATCCCCGTTCCCACGTGTTGCGGATCACGACGATCGACGGACCGGGCGCGTCCACGTCGATCACGACCTCCTCGGGGCGCAGCTCCCGGTAGGTCGCCGAGCCGGCGGTGGTTCCCGGCTGGGGAGCCAGGCCGGGGTCGCCCTCGACCACCGCGACGAGCGCCGGATCGAAATCGGGCCGGAGAGCCGCTTCGAGCGCCAGCGCCCCGTCGTTCACCACCCGCCACTCGGGCACCACCGAGACGCGCGGCTGGGCGGCGTCGAGCTCGAGCAGTCGGTACCCGGCCTCCGAGGCCACCACCTCGCCGTGGATCCCGGGCGGGAACTTCGTCTGGCCCTCGTGCACGATCAGGTAGCGGATGCGGAGCAGGCGGACATCCTGGACCGAAGGCTCCTGGATCACCGAAGCGTTGTAGAAGACCGGTAGCTCGTTGGTGGCGCGGATGTAGGACCAGTACCGCGGCACCTGGATCGGCGAATACCCCAGGGCGTCCTCCAGGTCGAACAGGATGGCGCGGCCGAGCAGCAGCGCCGGCCAGTCGGGCTCCTGCTGTGAGAAGAGATACCCCTTGTTGAAATACGCCGCCGGCGGAATCCACGCGAGGTACCGGCCGTCGTCGCGGCGAGCCAGCTCCCGCGCGATCACGCCGGGCTCGAGGTAGGGGTTCAGATCGATCCCGGGCCACCGCAGCGGTCCGTGCAGGAGTGCCGGGCGGTTGCCGGACTCGAGGCCCAGGTACACGGTGCCCCCGCGGTAGGACGACGACCACAGGGCTCCCACCAGCAGCTCGGCCACCAGGACGACGGCGAGGGCCGCCGGCGCCCATCGCCACCCGCGCGAGAGCAGCCACACCACGCCGACCACGGCGGCGGCACCCGCCGCGAAGACCAGCAGCCGCTGGGGCCGTGCCCCCGCCACCAGAGGGAAGGCGAAGAAGATCCCGAGGCCCACGGCCAGCCAGCGAACGGCCCGGCGGAACGCCGGCGGACGGTCGAGCAACGACTGGATCCCGATCGCGCCGAGGGCCGGCACGACCACGAACGCCGCGTAGCGCAGCCGGCCCGGGTTGTGCAGGTACACGTCGCCGAACGGCAGGGCCTGGACGGCGCCTCGGAACCACCCGGCACCGACCAGCGCCGTGAGCGTCAGCAGGTAACACAGGATCCCCACGGCCCCGAGCGCCACGACCGTCGGGCGGCGATCGCGCTCGCGCAGCGCGAAGGCGACGCAGAGCAGGATCGCGGCGCCGAGGTACGCGCCCGGCGTGGAGGCGAGCGCGAGCGGCCAGGCGCTCCAGATGCCGTGGTCGGGGATCGGCCGCGCCTCGATCCCGGCGAGGCCCGCCACCGTGCCCTCCAGCGCGCCGTACCCGGCGCGCAGGCTCGAGCGCTGGAGCAACGCGAACCGGGGGATCAGGATGGCGAGGTTGGCGAGCGGGAGGAAGGCCAGGAATCCGGCCGCGAACGCCCCGGCCTCCCGCGATCGCAGCGTCCCACCACGCGCCGCGGCGACCGCCCTGGCGATCACGTACGCGGCCACGAGCGCCGTGCAGATCACGAGCCCGTGGGACAGGTGCGCCGTCGCCACCTGACCCCAGGCCAGCGCCGAGAGCGCCAACCAGGGAAGCCGCCGCCATCCGCTTGCCGAGAAGAACCCGGACGCGCCGACGAGCGCGAACGGCGTCCCGGCCAACGTGCCCGAGAAGGGCATCGAGATGGCGATGCTCGAAGCCGCCACCGCCATCGCCAGCGACACCCCGCCGGCCGTTGCGGCGATCTGGCCGAGGGCTTCCCTGCGCAGGAACCACCACAGGCCGAGGCCCGCCAGGATCGGGTACACGACGATCATCACGCGAAGGGCGCCTCCGCAGCCGAACGCCCAGGAAGACGCCATGGTGGCCAGAGAGAGCCACCCGGACTGCGTGTCGGCGGCGAACGGCGTGCCGGCCATCTCGAACGGGTTCCACAGGGGCACCCGCCCGTCGCGGAGGGCGTCGCCGAGCAGACAGGACCGCGGCAACCAGAACGTGACCAGATCCGGATGTTGGCTGGTCAACCGCGGCAAGAAAGCGAAGCCGCGCAGGGAGATCAACACGGCGAACACGATCGCCGCGGGCCCGGCGACCTCGACGAACGCCCGGCGCAGCCGCGACGGGGCCTCGGGTCCCGGAGCCGCTTGGGGCGCGGAGGCGTCCCTGGTCGCGGTCTCCATCGGATCTCCAGGCTATCCGGTCGCGGTTCGCTCCTGCGGCCGAGGGGGTCTGTTAGACTCCGCCGCGGCCAACCCCCCACACCTTCCCCAGAAGCGAACGATGATCAGTCTTCAGCACGTCACGAAGGTCTACCGGAACGGGACGACCGCGCTCAGCGACGTCACCGTCGAGGTCGAGAAGGGCGAGTTCGTCTTCATCGTCGGCGCGTCGGGTTCGGGCAAGTCGACGTTCATCCGCCTCCTGCTGAAGGAGGAGGCGGCCACGAAGGGCGACATCTACGTCGCCGGCAAGAACCTGGCGAAGATCTCCTCCTGGAAGGTCCCGCACCTGCGGCGGAACATCGGAACGGTGTTCCAGGATTTCAAGCTGCTCCAGGACAAGACCGTGTTCGACAACGTGGGATTCGCGCTGGAGGTCATCGGCAAGCCAAAACACATCCTCGACCAGCGGGTCCCCGAGATCCTCGAGCTGGTCGGACTCGGGGAGAAGCTCAACAACTACCCCGACGAGCTGTCGGGCGGAGAGCAGCAGCGGGTGTCGATCGCGCGGGCGTGTGTGAACCGGCCGCTGGTCCTGCTGGCCGACGAGCCGACGGGCAACCTCGACCCGAGCACCTCGGTCGAGATCATGCGGCTGCTCGACAAGGTCAACCGGATCGGGACGACCGTCGTCATGGCCACCCACGACCAGGCCATCGTGGACGCGATGCGGCGGCGCGTGATCGAGCTCGACGACGGGCGGGTGGTCCGCGACCAGGCCCGAGGGGTCTACACGTAGTGGCGCGCTTTGAGTACTTCTTCCGAGAGACGACCTCCGGCCTGCGCCGGAACGGGCTGGTGGCGTTCGCCGCCATCAGCACGACGTTCATCGCCCTGTTGCTGTTCGGCCTGGCCCTCCTGATCAGCCGTCAGGTCAACCTCATGATCCAGGAGACCACGGGCGACATCGAGGTGGCGGTGTACCTGTCCGACCCGGTGAACCCGGACACGGTGCGCTCGCTCACGGACACGTTGAACGGGCTGGAGATCGTCGACCGCGTGGAGTACGAGACGAAGGACGAGGCGTGCGTCCGGTTCAAGCAGCTCTTCGCGGACCAGCCGGCGCTCACCGAGAACGTGGACTGCAATGCCCTGCCCGCATCGCTCCGGGTCAAGCTGGGCGATCCCGAGCAGTTCGAACAGGTCGCGGCCGTCCTCCAGGGCCAACCCGGCATCGACCAGATCGTGGACCAGCGGGACTTCCTCACGCGCCTGTTCGCCGTGGCGCGGACGTTCCGGCTGGGCGTGCTCCTGATCGCCGCCGTGATGTTGGTCTCGGCGTCCGTGTTGATCGCCAACACCGTGCGCATGGGGCTGTTCGCGCGGCGCAAGGAGATCGGGATCATGAAGCTCGTCGGCGCCACGAACTGGCGCATCCGGATCCCGTTCCTCGTGGAGGGCGTGTTCGAGAGCCTGATCGGGGCGGGAGCGGCGATCCTGTTCCTGTTCGGGCTCAAGGTGGCGTTCATCAACCCGCTGTACGACAGCATCCTGTTCATCCCGTGGGTGCAGAACGGGGACGTGATCGCGGTCATCCCGTGGCTGCTCGTGGCCGGGATCGTGGTGGCGGTGCTGGCGAGCCTGGTCGGGATGCGGCGATTCCTCGACGTCTGAGGCGCCGGCGCCGATGAGCCCGGCCAAGAACCCGCCCGACCAACGAACGGTCGTCTCGAACCGGCGGGCGCGCCACGACTACGAGATCCTCGAGCGATTCGAGTCCGGGATCGTGCTCACCGGCGCCGAGGTGAAGTCGCTGCGGGGCGGGCGCGGGTCGTTGGCCGAATCGTTCGCCCGGGTGCGCGACGGCGAGGTGTGGCTCGAGGGGATGCACATCCCCCCGTACGAGCAGGCGGGCAAGGCGCCGCACGACCCGATCCGGCCGCGGAAGCTGTTGCTCCACCGGAAGGAGATCGAGCGGCTGATCGGCAAGACGGCCGAACGCGGGCTGGCGCTCGTCCCGCTGCGCG